>NZ_LXYF01000028.1:0-91029 GCF_002894065.1 Sphingobium sp. SA916 | reverse complement strand
CCGCAGGCGGGAGGGGGCTAGGGGGTGGGCTGGCGCGACATCAGCGTGAATTTTCAACGGCTAAGTCAGAAGCTCGCTACGCTCGCGCCCACCCCTAACCCCTCCCGCCTGCGGGAGGGGAAGGTCTTGGATTGGCCAGTTCCCGCCCCGGGTCGCCCCACCCTTCTACTTCCGCGGAATCCTTCGTGCGCTGGCCAGATGATGGGCGTGCGTGATCGCTACGGCGAGAGCGTCCGAGGCATCGGGGCCGGCGATCTTTGCGCCGGGGAGGAGGCGGGAGACCATGGCGTGGACCTGCTCCTTCGATGCATTGCCGACGCCGACCACGGATTTCTTGACGAGCCGGGCGGCATATTCGCCCACTTCCATGCCGGATCGCGAAGCCGCCAGCAGCACCACGCCACGGGCCTGGCCGAGTTTGAGCGTCGACTGCGGGTTCACGTTGAGGAACACCTCTTCGACAGCCGCGCCATTGGGTTGATGTTCGAGGATGAGGTCGGTCAGCGCCAGATCGAGCACCAGCAGCCGGCTGGCCAGCGCCATGCCTGAATCGGTCTTGATCTGGCCGTTGGAGATATGGGTGAGGCGGTTGCCGTCCGCGGCGATCAGGCCCCAGCCGGTCGTGCCAAGGCCCGGGTCCAGGCCCAGGATGATCATGATATTCCCCTCGTCCCTTCACGGGAGAGCGCAGGGAGGCTTGCCGGTCCGCCGGACGGGCCCGTCTGGAGGGAGACCGGACCGGGCGCGTCGGCTGCCGCGTCCTCCCGGCTTCGCCCGAGCGGCAGGGCCGTCAGGGCTTCGCATCCCTCTCCCCGCAGGGGAGAGGGAAGGGGAAGGATCAACCCAGCTTCTCCATGACTTCGTCGGAAACTTCGTAATTGCCCCAGACGGTCTGGACGTCGTCATCGTCTTCCAGCGTGTCGACCAGCTTCATCAGCGTCGCCGCATTGCTCTCGTCCACCTCGACGGTGGTCTGCGGCTTCCAGGCGAGCTTGGCGCCTTCGGCCGGACCGAGCTTAGCCTCCAGCGCCCTGGCGACTTCGTGCAGCGCGTCCATGGCGGTCCAGATCTCATGCTCGTCCTCGTTCGAGGAGACGTCGTCCGCACCCGCTTCCAGCGCCGCTTCGAAGATCGCGTCGGCATCGCCCGCGCTCGCCGGATAGGTGATGAGGCCCATGCGGTCGAAACCGTGGCTGACCGCGCCCGAAGCGCCCAGATTGCCGCCATTCTTGGAAAAGGCCGTGCGGACGTTGGTCGCGGTGCGGTTGCGGTTGTCGGTCAGCGCCTCGACGATGATGGCCACGCCGCCGGGACCATAGCCCTCGTAACGGATTTCCTCGTAATTCTCCATGTCGCCGCCGATCGCCTTGTCGATCGCGCGCTGGATATTGTCCTTTGGCATGGACTGCGCCTTGGCGGCGTTGACCGCGAGACGGAGGCGCGGGTTCATGTCCGGGTCGGGCATGCCCATCTTCGCCGCCACGGTGATTTCGCGCGACAGCTTGGAGAACATCGAGGAGCGCTTCTTGTCCTGCGCGCCCTTGCGATGCATGATGTTCTTGAATTTGCTATGGCCGGCCACGGCCTGCTCCTGACTTGTCTGTTTGTTCGATGCGGGCTCTCTAGCGAGCGCGCCCTCGATGCGCAATGTCAGACGAGGATCGCGGTGCCCGAGGCGGTCACCATCAGCATCGACCCGCTGGACCCGACGGTCTCATAATCCAGGTCGACGCCGACGACCGCATTGGCGCCCAGCGCCGCGGCGCGGGTGCGCATTTCCGCGATCGCCTGGTCGCGGGCACGCTGGAGCACGTCCTCATAGGCGCCCGAGCGCCCGCCGACGATGTCGCGCACGCTGGCGAACAGGTCGCGGAACAGGTTTGCGCCCACGATCACCTCGCCGGTGACGATGCCGAGATATTCCTTCGCAGGCCGGCCTTCCAGCGAAGGGGTGGTGCTGACGATGATCCCGGTCATGGACGCTCTCCCCGCGCTGCGATCTATTCGATGCCCAGCGCCGTCTTGTATGTTTCCAGCAGCGCTTCGGCTTCCATGCGGGCATTGCGCTCCATCTTGCGCAGGCGGACGATGGACCGCATCGTCTTCACGTCATAGCCATTGGCCTTCGCCTCCAGATAGACGTCCTTTATATCGTCCGCGATGCCCTTCTTTTCCTCTTCCAGGCGCTCGATGCGCTCGATGAAGAGGCGTAGCTGTTCGGCGGCGACATTGCCATCGCTCATGGGAATCTCCAGTAAATGTGAATCGGTCGGCGCCTGCCTCTAATGATTGTCGGCGTTCTTCGCCACACTCTCCTGCATGCGGGCGATCTGTTCCGGCGTCGCCTCGCCCTGATGGCGGGATTTCCATTCGGCAAAGGGCATGCCATGGATGATCTCCCGCGCTTCCTCCCTGCCGATCGTGCCGTCCGCCTCCGCGATCCAGTCGGCCAGGCAGTTGCGGCAGAAGCCCGCCGTTCCCATCAGGTCGATATTCTGGACATCGGTGCGGTGCTGCAAATGCGCCACCAGCCGTCGGAAGGCGGTTGCGGCAACCGCATCACTGAGTATGTTATCGCTCACGGCGAACCTTTCGCTGATCATCATCCTGTCGTGCAGCACGGATAATCGAAAACCGCGCCCTGGCAAACCAGAGGCGACCATGACGGCCAGGAGACAAGAGGAATGACGAAATTACCGCCCCGTTCGCGCAAGGTCCGCATATTGGCGACCCTTGGCCCCGCGAGCGACAGCCCGGAAATGATCCGGGCGCTGTTCGTCGCCGGGGCCGACGCTTTCCGCATCAATATGAGCCATGGCGCGCATGAGGATCATGCCGCGCGCATCGCGACGATCCGGGCGCTGGAAAAGGAATTCGGACGTCCTACGACAATCCTGGGCGACCTTCAGGGGCCGAAGCTGCGCGTCGGGACCTTCGATCGCGGGCTGGCGGTGCTGGAAACGGGCGCGGCCTTCGTGTTCGACAGCGATCCTGCGCCGGGCGATGCGACGCGGGTCAACCTGCCCCATCCGGAGATCTATGCGGCTCTGGTGCCCGAAACCCGGCTGTTGCTGGACGACGGCAAGATGGTGCTGCGGGTCAAGAAGGTGGCGGAGGATCGCATCGACGCGGTGGTCGAGGTCGGCGGTACCCTTTCCAACCGCAAGGGCGTGAACGTGCCCGATGTGGTCGTGCCGGTGCCGGCGCTGACCGAAAAGGACCGGCGCGACCTGAGCTTCGCGGTCGAGCAGGGCTGCGACTGGATCGCCCTGAGCTTCGTCCAGCGGCCGGAAGACCTGGCCGAGGCGCGCAAGCTGATGGGCGGCTATGGCGCATTGATGGCGAAGATCGAAAAGCCGGCGGCTGTCCAGCGGCTGGAGGAGATCATCGAACTGGCCGACGGCGTGATGGTGGCGCGGGGCGACCTTGGCGTGGAACTGCCGCCCCAGGCGGTGCCGCCGCTGCAGAAGCAGATCGTGGCGACCGCGCGCCGCATGGGTCGGCCCGTCGTGGTGGCGACGCAGATGCTGGAATCCATGATCAAGGCGCCAACGCCCACCCGCGCCGAAGTGTCCGATGTCGCGACCGCGGTCTATGACGGGGCCGACGCGATCATGCTGTCGGCGGAAACGGCGGCGGGCGACTGGCCGGTCGAGGCGGTGACGATGATGGACAGCATCGCCCATAGCGTGGAGCGCGATCCGGGCTATTTCGGGCGGCTGCACTATACCGAGACGAAGCCCGATCCCACCACCGCCGATGCGCTGGCGGAGGGCGCCGGCAGCATCGTGTCCGTCGTCGGGGCGAGCGCGATAACCTGCTTCACCTCTTCGGGCAGCACCGTGCGCCGCGTGGCGCGCGAGCGGCCGATGACACCGATCCTGGCGCTGACGCCCCGGCAGGATACGGCGCGCAAGCTGGGGCTGACCTGGGGCGTGCATGCCGTCCGGACCAAGGACATCGGCACGTTCGAGGAGATGATCGGCAAGGCCCGCCGCATGGCGCTGCGCCACGATATGGTCGAGAAGGGCGGCAAGATCGTCGTGCTGGCCGGCGTGCCTTTCGGGACGCCGGGGTCGACCAATGTGCTGCATGTGGCCGCGATTCGCGGAGATGAGCTCAGGGGCCGGGACGAGGGCTGAATGCCGATCGGTCCTGAGGGTCGTGCTCCTGCCTTCGCAGGGGCACGTCCAGCTTAGACGGTTGGGCTTCGAAGCAACGCCAGCTCTGCCAGTTCCCGGCGCAGCGTCGCCGCATCGCGGAACAAGTGGCCGCGCATGCCTTCCGCCTCGGCCGCCAGGACATTTTCCTCGCGGTCATCAATGAACAGCGCCTGTTCCGCGCTCAAACCGAATCGCTCCAGCGCCAGCCGGTAGATCGCGGGGTCGGGCTTCACCAGCTTTTCCGCGCCGGAGACCACGATGTCGCGGAAGGGGGCGAACAGCGCCGACTCCCGAGCATGGAATGGCGCCCAGAATTCATGGCTGAAATTGGTGATGGCGAAGAGCGGAATGCCGCCCTCGTGCAATTCAAGGACGATCTCCGGCATGCCTTCGACTGCCGGTCCTACGCTGTCGATGAACTTCTCGCCCCAGAGGCGAATCAGCGCCGCATGTTCGGGATGGCGCGCGATCAGCTCTGCGCTGGTTTCCGCGAAGGGGCGGCCCTGATCGTGCTGGAAGTGCCAGTCCAGCGTCACCACGTCACGGAGAAACGCATCGAGCGCCCGATCGTCATCGATCAGGCGCTCGTACAGAACCCTTGGGGTCCAGTGATACAAGACATTGCCAACGTCAAAGACGACGGCGGCAATATCCGCCATGAATCAGCCCTGGCGGGCCTTGAAGCGGCGGTTGGTCTTGTTGATGACATAGGTGCGGCCGCGACGGCGGATCACGCGGTTGTCCCGGTGACGGCCCTTGAGCGACTTGAGCGAATTGCGGATCTTCATGGAACCAGCCTTTGAATGAATCTTGCGTGATCGAAAATCGAAGCGCAGCCCCTATGGGCGGGACGGCCGAAAGTCAAGGGCGGCCGCCCGCTTTTCGCTCCATCGCCGCGCCGTTCATCCTGCATGCAGCAAATCCGTGGCTTGACGCTTTTAAGGGATTAGCGGCGCGGTGTCGTGTAGAGGCTGTTCATCCCCTGGAGTGCCATCCATGTCGAATCCGTCCATGTTGAAGAAGATCGTCCTTCCGTCCCTGCTGGCCCTGGGGCTCAGCGGCTGCGCCACGGCTGTTCCACCGGTGGAGGTGACGCGGTTCCATATCGACGATCCGGCGCGCAACGGGACCATCGCCGTCGAGGAAATGGCCGGCAACCCCGATGTCGGCCTGGAATTCCGCACCTATGCCGCCGCGATCGAGCAGGAATTGCAGCGCGTGGGCTTCACCACGGCCGCACAGGGGGCGAAGAGCGACTATGTCGCGCTGGTGAGTTTCCGCCGCACCTTCCGCGAACCCGAAAGCTATGGCGCCAATGGCAAGCCGGTAAGCGTCGGCGTGGGCGGCGCCGTGGGCAGCGGCGGCTATTCCGGCCTGGGGCTGGGCATCGGCATCAACCTGTCGGGCAAGCCTAAGGGGCAGGTCTTCACCGAATTGCAGGTGCAGATACGCCGCCGCGCCGATTCGACCACCATCTGGGAAGGCCGGGCGCAGACCGGCGCGCGGGAGGGAACGCCCGCATCGCAGCCGGGTCTGGCGGCGCAGAAGCTGGCGACGGCATTGCTGGGGGGCTATCCGGGCGAATCGGGGCGGACTATAACCGTCAGATGAGCATCTCGATCACAAGTGCCTTCGACAGCGGCAATATTCGCGTTCTTTCCATTTCCGCCACGTCCGCAGGCGTCCGCGCCGAGCTGGAGATCGTTAAGGACCGGCAGAGCGACTTCTACCAATGGTTCCACTTCCGCGTGGCTGGCGTGGCCGGGCGGGAAGTCGAACTGGCGATCGTCAATTGCGGCGCGTCGGCCTATCCCGACGGCTGGCCAGGCTATAAGGCGCGCTATAGCGAGGATCGGGAGAATTGGCTTCTGGCGGACACCGGCTATGCCGACGGGACGCTGACGATCCGTCTGTCGCCCGACAGCAATGCGGTGTGGCTCGCCTATTTCGCGCCCTATTCGATGGAACGGCACCATGATCTGGTCGCCTGGGCGGCGTCGCAGCCGGGGGTGGAGCATCGCGAACTGGGGCTGACGCTGGACAGGCAGCCGCTCGACCTGCTGGTGCTGGGGGAAGGACCGAAGAAGGTCTGGCTCTACGCCCGCCAGCATCCGGGGGAAAGCATGGCCGAATGGTGGATGGAGGGCGCGCTGGAGCGGCTCTGCGACGAGGAGGACGCCGTGGCGCGGCTGCTGCGCAGGGAGGCGACCTTCTACATCGTGCCGAACATGAATCCGGACGGCAGCCGTCGCGGCCATTTGCGGACCAACGCCGTGGGCATCAACCTCAACCGCGAATGGCATGAGCCGTCGATGGAGAAGAGTCCGGAGGTGTTCCTGGTGCGCGGAGCGATGGATGAGGTCGGGGTCGATTTCGCCATGGACGTGCATGGCGACGAGGCTATTGCGGCCGTGTTCCTGGCCGGGTTCGAGGGCATCCCCTCCATCACGGAGCGGCAGTCGGCCTTGTATCGCCGCTATCGCGACACGCTGGCCGCCCGGACGCCCGATTTCCAGACGAGGAAGGGCTATCCCACCGCGCCGGCGGGCAAGGCGAACCTGTCCATGTCCACCAACCAGTTGGCCGAGCGCTTCGGCGCCGTGGCAATGACGCTGGAAATGCCGTTCAAGGATAATGACGACCTGCCGGACGCCGATTTCGGCTGGTCGCCGGCCCGGTCGATCCAACTCGCCAAGGACTGCCTGGGCGTGCTGGCGGAGATGATCGACGAAATCTGAACCCGACCGGCCGCGGTTCAGCCGAAGAGATCGCCCAGGAAATCGGCCATCGCGCGGAAGCTGCGGCGGTCGGCTTCGGGATTATAGGCCAGGCCCCTTTCGGGCATCTTCGCGTCATGGTCGGTGAAGGCGTGCCCGGTATGGCCATAGGCATGGATCTGCCAATCGCATCCCGCTTCGGTCAGTTCCTTCGCCAGCGCGACCGTGGCTTCCGGCGGCGCGATCGGATCGTCCCAGCCGTGGCAGATCAGCAGCCGCGCGGTGATCTTCGCATGGGGAAGGGGCGGCGCGTCATAGACGCCGTGGAAGCTGACGCCGCCTGCAATATCCACTCCTGAACGGGCAAGGTCGAGCACGCATTTGCCGCCGAAGCAGAAGCCGATCGCCGCGGTCCGGCTCTCGTCCGCCTCATCGAGCGATTTCAGCAGCGCATGGGCGGCGTTCGTCCGGTCCCGCAGCAAAATGCGGTCATCATTGAGTTCGGCCATGTAGCGGCCCATGTCCGGATCGGCCCGGCTGGTCCGCTTGCCCTGGCCGAACACATCCGCGACGAGCACGGTGTAACCGATCGCCGCGACCTTTTCGGCATAGGCGAAATCGGCCTCCTTGGTGCCCAGAACATTGGGGAAAAGCAGGATGGCCGGACGCGGAGCGGCGGCGGCATCGTCGAACACGGCCATGCTCTCGAACTGACCGCCAGGGCCTTCATGCACGGTGACGCGGCGGGTGATGGTCATGAAAGGCTCCTTGCTTCGGGGTCGGGACGCATGTTGGGACGCCATGCGGGATTGGCAAGATTGGGCCAGTTGCGGATGTTGGCACCTCCCCTTCAAGGCGAGGGGCCTAATGGCGGGAAACCGCCCTATCGACCATGGATGATCCGCACTTTCGATGCAGCCTCGGCCGCGACGGCGCGGGCCTGGTCTGCATCGACCGCGCGGGCCAGGGCGACGCCCATGCGGCGATAGGGGCGGGTCGTCGGCTTGCCGAACAGGCGCAGATCGACTTCCCCACCGGGCGTCGAGAGCGCTTCGGCCAATCCTTCGAACCCAAAGTCATCCGATTCCCGATCCGCCAATATCACCGCCGAAGCCGCGGCCCCATGCAGCGTCACTTCCGGCACCGGCAGGCCCATGATCGCGCGGGCGTGAAGATCGAATTCGCTCCAGTTCTGGGAGATCAGGGTCACCATGCCGGTATCGTGCGGCCGGGGCGAGAGTTCGGAGAAGATGACATCCTCTCCCTTCACGAAGAATTCCACGCCGAAAATGCCGTAGCCGCCCAGATTGTCGACCACCTTGCGCGCCATGTCCTGGGCGGCGGCCAGCGCGCCGCCGGACATGGGCGTGGGCTGCCAGCTTTCCTGATAGTCGCCGCGTTCCTGCCGATGGCCGATAGGCGGACAGAAGCTGACGCCGTCACGGCTGCGTACGGTCAGCAGCGTGATCTCATAGTCGAAGGCGATGAATTCCTCGACGATGACCCGGCTGCGGTCGCCGCGCATGTTCGCGACTGCATAGTCCCAGGCGGCTTCCAGTTCCTCAATCGTGCGGACCGTGCTCTGGCCCTTGCCGGATGAGGACATGACCGGCTTGATGACGCAGGGAAGGCCGGTATGCGCCGCCCCCACCCGCACTTCCTCCAGCGTTTCGGCGTAGCGATAGCGGGAGGTGCGCAGCCCCAGTTCGACCGCGGCGACTTCGCGAATGCGGTCGCGGTTCATGGTCATGATGGTGGCGCGGGCCGAAGGGACGACCGTCACGCCGCGCGCCTCGAAATCGGCCAGGACCTCGGTGCGGATCGCCTCGATTTCGGGGACCACGAAGTCGGGCCGATGCTTTTCGATGGCTTTGGCGAGCAGGTCGGCGTCAAGCATGGAGAAGACTTCAAACCCGTCCGCCACCTGCATGGCAGGCGCGCCCGCATAGCTGTCGCAGGCGATGACCTGCGCGCCCAGGCGCTTGGCGGAGATCACGAATTCACGACCCAGTTCGCCCGAGCCCAGAAGGAGGATCTTCGCGGTAAAGGCCATGGCGGGACTCCTCGAAATGGACATCTTCAGCGCATTCAGCGCAGCGTGCTCCTGCCGGCGCAGGAGCACGTCATTTCTATTCTTTAAAGTTCAGCGTCCATCAGTGTCGGGAAGAAGCCCTCATGGGCGCTGCGCAGGTCCGCCAGCGCCACGCCCGCCACCTTGTCGCCGCCGGTCGTGCCGATGCGAAGCGCGCCTGGAATGTCCACCCCCTGGGCGGCGGCGACGATGTACCGGCCCTGATCCTCGCCAAAGGCGCTGGCGGTCGTAAGGACGATGCTCAGCTCCGCGCCGATCTTCCCGGCCAGCGCCATTTCCGTCACCGCGACCAGCAGGCCGCCGTCGGAAATGTCATGCACCGCATTGACCTTGCCTTCCGCGATCAGCGCCCGGACGGTTTCGGCATGGGCACGCTCCGCCGCCAGATCGACCTTCGGCGCCTGGCCCGCTTCCCGGCCGGCAATCTCGCGCAGCCAGATCGACTGGCCGAGATGGCCGCCTTCCCCGCCGATCAGCCAGATGGCGTCGCCCTCATTCTTGAAGGCCACGGTCGCCATCCCGTCGATGTCCTGGAGCAGGCCGATGCCGCCGATCGCCGGGGTGGGCAGGATCGCCGATCCGCCGCCGGTCGCCTTGGATTCATTGTACAGGCTGACATTGCCCGAAACGATCGGGAAATCCAGCGCGCGGCAAGCCTCCCCCATGCCTTCCAGGCAGCCGGTGAACTGCGCCATGATCTCTGGCCGCTGCGGATTGGCGAAGTTCAGGCAATTGGTGACGGCGAGCGGCGTCGCGCCGACGGCGCTGATGTTGCGATAGCATTCCGCGATCGCCTGCTTGCCGCCCTCATAGGGGTCCGCATAGCAATAGCGCGGCGTGCAGTCGGTGCTGATCGCGATGCCCTTCCGCGTGCCATGGACGCGCACCACCGCCGCGTCGCCGCCGGGGCGCTGCACCGTGTCGGCGCCCACCATATGATCGTACTGCTCCCAGATCCAGCGGCGAGAGGCGATGTCGGGCGATCCCATCAGTCTGACGAGATCGGCACCGATGTCGGCGCTCTCGCTGATCCCGCCCAAGGGCTGCACGCCCGACCAGGCCTTATATTCATCCTTCGCCATCGCCGGACGGTCGTAGAGCGGCGCATCGTCGGCCAGCGGAGCCAGCGGAATGTCGCACACCGTCTCTCCCTTGTGGACCAGCACCATGCGGCCGGTATCCGTCACATGGCCGATCACCGCGAAGTCCAGCTCCCACTTGCGGAAAATGGCTTCGGCAAAGGCTTCCTTGCCCGGCTGGAGCACCATGAGCATGCGCTCCTGCGACTCCGACAGCATCATCTCATAGGCGGTCATGCCGGTTTCGCGCTGCGGCACATCGTCCATGTTGAGCTGGATGCCGACGCCGCCCTTGGACGCCATTTCCACCGAGGAGGAGGTGAGGCCCGCCGCGCCCATGTCCTGGATCGCGACGATCGCGTCGGATGCCATGAGTTCGAGGCAGGCTTCGATCAACAGCTTTTCGGTGAAGGGATCGCCGACCTGCACCGTCGGGCGCTTGGCGTCGGCGTCGTCGCCGAAGTCCGCCGAGGCCATGGTCGCGCCATGGATGCCGTCACGGCCGGTCTTCGAACCCACATAGACGATCGGATTGCCGATGCCCGAAGCGGCGGAATAGAAGATCTTGTCCGTTTCCGCGACGCCCACGGTCATCGCATTGACCAGGATGTTGCCGTCATAGGCGGGATGGAAATTCACCTCGCCGCCCACGGTCGGCACGCCGACGCAATTGCCGTAGCCGCCAATGCCATGCACCACGCCGCTGATGAGGTGCTTCATCTTCGGATGGTCGGGCCGCCCGAAGCGCAGCGCGTTCATGTTCGCCACCGGCCGCGCGCCCATGGTGAAGACGTCGCGCAAAATGCCGCCCACGCCTGTCGCCGCGCCCTGATAGGGTTCGATATAGCTGGGGTGGTTGTGGCTCTCCATCTTGAAGATCGCGGCCTGGCCGTCCCCGATGTCCACCACGCCCGCATTTTCACCGGGGCCGCAAATGACCTGCGGCCCTTCCGTGGGCAGCTTCTTCAGATGGATTCGCGAACTTTTGTAAGAGCAATGCTCCGACCACATCACCGAGAAAATGCCGAGTTCGGTGAGATTCGGCTCCCGGCCGAGCGCCTTCAGGACGCGATCATATTCTTCCGGGGAAAGCCCATGGTCTGCGACGACCTGCGGCGTGATCTGGGATGCGGTGCTGGACATGTGCGCGCCTTTAGCGGGGGAGCGCCCGATAGACAATGCTGAGGCTCGCGCCCGGGCGAAAACATGATAGCTTTCCCGGCCGGACGAAAAAAAGGGGAGTTGCCCATGGAATGGATGCTGTTGCCGCTTCGTCGCTACGCCAAATTCTCGGGCCGGGCGCGGCCGCGCGAATATTGGATGTTCGTCCTGTTCCTGCTGCTCTGTTATATCGGCGTCGCGATGGTCGAGGGGATATTGGGCCTCAGCACGACCGATCACTGGTTCCAGCGCGGCCCCTGGTGGGCGGGCGCGGGCTACAGCACCCGCGGCGGTCCGCTGACGGGGCTGTTCACACTGGCGATGATCATTCCCCATATCGCGGTTTCCGTCCGCCGCCTGCACGATACGGACCGCAGCGGCTGGTGGCTGCTGATCGTCTTCTTCCCGATCATCGGCAGCATCGTCCTGCTGATCTTCTTCATCATGAGCGGCACGCGGGGCCCCAACCGCTTCGGCCCCGATCCGGTCGAGGTGGGAGAGCCGGAATTGCGTTGAGCGCGTCGGTCCGGGCGCGCATGATTGGGCGGTTCAAGCCACTCCCTCTCCAGCAGGCGGGAGGGGAATGGCGTCGATTGGCCACATCCTCGCAAACTCCAAAGAAAAAGGCCGGCCTCCATGGGGAGGGCCGGCCCGCACTTGCAGGAAAACGGAAAGGATCAGGCCTTGCAGCTCAGCGCGCTCTTGCCCGGCAGGGTGGCGGTGATCTGCTTGCCCGAGCCCTCGACCTTGAAGCCGCCGCCTTCGAAGGGCTTGCCCGCCTCGGCAGCGGTCAGCTTCGTGGGGGCGCCGTCCTTTTCGGTGCGCACGTTCACCGTCTTGTCGTCGCTCATGAAGTCGACGAAGATCAGGCTGTTGTCCTTGCAGCGATATTGATGGCTTTCCTTCACCATCGGCGGCAGTTCGACGGGAGCGGCATTGGCCAGTTTTTCGGCCATGGGATCGGCGGGGCCGCCCACCACTTCGGGTTCGTCATTCTTGTTGCAGGCGGACAGCAGCGCAAGCGCCGCCACGGAGATCAGGGGGAGATGATATTTCATAGCGGTCCTTCTATGTGCACTAGCCACGCCAAGCGTCAACGCAAAACTGCCACGAGTCCGCCAGCCAGTGGCGCGACGTCATGACGTTTTCGTGAATGGCGGCCGGAATCGGCCCCCAGGGCCCATGCGGGCTTGACCGGGCGGGCGGGGGTCGCCAATGCAGGGACATGGCGCAAGACAGCATGACCCATGAGGGCGATCCGTCGCAGATGTCGTTCGAAGATGCGCTGCGCGCGCTCGAATCGATCGTCCGGCGGCTGGAGAGCGGGGATGTGCCGCTCGACGAATCCATTTCGCTCTATTCGCAGGGCGAGGAACTGCGGAAACGCTGCATGGAACGGCTGCAGGCGGCCGAAGCGCGCATCGCCAAGCTGACGATCGACGCCGGCGGCGCCGTGACCGGCGCTCAGCCCTTCGGTTCGGACTGAGCGTGCAGCGTGCGGGAGAGGCGGCCATGAGCGGACCCGACTCCGCCTCGCCTCGGTCGATCGGTCTGGTGGCCGACCGCGCTGCGGCGGTAGCGGCCGACATCGACCGCCTGTTCGACGCGCTGCTGGCGGTTCCCGACGACCCCCGCCGGCGCCTGCACGAAGCGATGCGCCACGCGGCCATGGGCGGAGGCAAGCGGCTGCGCCCGCTGCTGGTGCAGGCGGCCAGCGACCTGTTCAACATCTCGCGGGATTCGGCGCTGCGGGTCGGCGTCGCGGTGGAATGCATCCATGTCTATTCGCTGGTGCATGACGATCTTCCGGCGATGGACGACGACGACCTTCGCCGGGGCAAGCCGACCGTGCACAAGGCATTTGACGAGGCGACGGCGATCCTCGCGGGCGATTGCCTGCACGACCTGGCTTTCGAAGTGCTGGCGGACGAGGAGACGCATCCCGATCCCTTCGTCCGGGTCGAGCTGGTGAAGGCGCTGGCCGTCGCCAGCGGCACCAGCGGCATGGCGGGCGGCCAGATGATGGACCTGGAGGCGGAGAAGACCAGCTTCGACCTGCCCACGGTCACGCGGCTCCAGCAGTTGAAGACCGGCGCGCTGATCGGCTTCTGCGTCGATGCGGCGGCGATCATGGCCCGCATCCCGCCGGAGGGGCGGACGCGCCTGCACGGCTATGCCCGCGACATCGGACTTGCCTTCCAGATCGCGGACGACCTGCTCGACGTCGAGGGGGACGCCGTTCTCGCCGGCAAGGCGCTGGGCAAGGACGCGGCGGCGGGGAAGGAAACCTTCGTCTCCCTGCTGGGGGTGGAGCGGGCGCGGGAACAGGGCCGCCTGCTGGTCGAGCAGGCGAAGGCGCATCTGCACGGCTTCGGGCCGGAGGCCGACCTGCTGCGCGCCATTGCCGACTATATCGTGGAAAGGGATCGTTAGGGGCATGAGCAAGCAGAGGGTGGGGGTCTATCCCGGGACATTCGATCCGATCACCTTGGGTCATATGGACATCATCCGGCGCGGCGCGAAGCTGGTCGACAAGCTGGTGATCGGCGTCACCACCAACATCTCCAAATCTCCGATGTTCTCCGACGATGAACGGCTGGATATGGTGCGGCGCGAATGCGCGGGCATCGACACGGAAATCGTCGTCACGGGCTTCAACTCGCTGCTGATGGACTTTGCCGAATCGCAGGGGGCGAGCGTCATCATCCGGGGCCTGCGCGCCGTCGCCGACTTCGAATATGAATATCAGATGGCGGGGATGAACCAGCAGATCAACGGCCGGGTCGAAACCGTTTTCCTGATGGCGGACGTGTCGTTGCAGCCGATCGCTTCCCGTCTGGTCAAGGAAATCGCGCTCTATGGCGGGCCGATCCACAAATTCGTCAGCCCCGCCGTGCGCGAGGAAGTGGAGGCGCGGGTCGCCGCCATCGGCCTGAAAGGGCAGGGCTGAAGGCTCCACTCAGCCTTCGTTCAGTTGCCAATCGCGAAGAGGGCGCTATCAGGGCAAGTTCGCACCTGGGCAAAATTTGAGGAAAGCTTCATTCATGCGGTTCACGTCGGCGCTCAAGACCGTGGCGATCGGTTTCGCTCTCTATGCATCGAGCGGCGCGGCCCTGGCCCAGGGCGGCGGTGGGCGCAATGCCGAGGAGATGAAGAAGGAGGAGGCGGCCGTGCGCGCGGAGCAGGCCGCCAAGCAGCTCGGCCTCGACCCCGCTTCCAAGCTGCCGCCGGCCACGGTGCCTGTCGATCCCCAGAATGTCTGGGACCTGGACCTGTCGAGCGGCGGCCGCGTACGCATCCAGTTGCGTCCCGACATCGCGCCCGGCCATGTCGAGCGGATCAAGGAGCTGACGCGCCAGGGCTTCTACAACGGGCTCAAATTCCACCGCGTCATTCCCGGCTTCATGGCGCAGGGCGGCGACCCCAAGGGGGACGGGACCGGGGGGTCGACGCTGCCGGACCTGAAGGCCGAATTCAATCCGATGCCGCATCTGCGCGGCACCGTCTCCATGGCCCGCGCCCAGAGCGAGGACAGCGCGAACAGCCAGTTCTTCATCGTCTTCCTGCCGCGCATGCAGCTCGACAAGAAATATACGGTGTTCGGCCGCGTGATCGAGGGCATGCAATATGTCGATGCCATCCATCAGGGCGAACCGCCCGCCGATCCGACCATCATCCTCCAGGCCTCGATCGAAAGCGACGGCAGGCCGCCGGTTACGGCACTGCCGACGCCGCCTGCTCCGCCCGCGCCCTCGATCGTCGCGCCGCCGGCGAAGAAGCCCGCGCCCGCAAGGAAGCCGGCTGCGCCGAAGAAGAAATAGTCAGGCCGGGTGAATGCGTGCTCCTGCGAAGGCAGGAGCCCAGTCCCGCCGCCTGAACTGGGCTTCTGCCTTCGCAGGAGCACTGGATATGCTGTTCTAGAGCATTCGACCATGCGCGTAGATCTGTTCGATTTCGACCTCCCGCCTGAAAGCATCGCGCTTCGCCCTGCTTCCCCGCGCGACGCGGCCCGGCTGCTGCTGGTGCCCGGCGACGCGCCCTTCCAGGACCGGATCGTGCGCGATCTGCCGGACCTGCTGCGCGCCGGCGACGTGCTGGTGTTCAACGACACCAGGGTCATTCCCGCCCAATTGGAGGGGATGCGCGGCCAGGCCAGGGTCGGCGCCACGCTCCACAAGCGGCTCGGTCTGCGCCAATGGCAGGCCTTCCTCCGTAACGCCAAGCGGGTGCGCGATGGCGACCGGATCGACTTCGGCAATGGCGTCACCGCTGTGGCCGGCCCGCGCGACGAGGACGGTGGCGTCAGGCTCTGCTTTGAGGGTGAGGAGCCGGTCGAGCTGTTGCTGGAACGGGCGGGCCGGATGCCGCTGCCCCCCTATATCGCCAGCAAGCGCCCGACCGACGAGCGCGACCGCAGCGATTACCAGACCATGTTCGCGCGGGAGGACGGCGCGGTCGCCGCCCCCACGGCGGCGTTGCACTTCACACCCGAATTGATGGCCGCGGTCGAAAAAGCCGGCGTCGGGACCGAAACGCTGACGCTGCATGTCGGCGCCGGCACTTTCCTGCCGGTAAAGGCGGACGATACGGACGATCACCGGATGCATGCCGAATGGGGGCGGATCGACCAGGCGACGGCGGACCGCCTCAACGCCGCACGGGCGGCCGGCGGCCGGCTGATCGCGGTCGGCACCACCAGCCTGCGCCTGCTGGAAAGCGCGACGGGGGAGGACGGCATCATCCGTCCTTTCGCGGACGAGACGCGGATATTCATCACGCCGGGCTATCGTTTCCGCGCAGTCGACGGGTTGATGACCAATTTCCACCTGCCCAAATCGACCCTGTTCATGCTGGTAAGCGCCTTGATGGGCACGGAGAAAATGCTGTCGGTCTATCGGCACGCCATTGATCGCGGCTATCGTTTCTACAGCTATGGCGATTCCAGCCTGCTTCTGCCCCAGCCTTAAGACCGCTCATGTTGATGCTCCATCGACCGCGGGACGGGGCTTCCCGTTTTGCAAGGCGGTCCAAGGAATGAAAGTCGCACTGGCGCGCTGCCCTGTCTCGCGTTAAGTCTTTCTTTGATGACGATTGACCCGCTGGTGCTGTTGCAGGCTTACGCGATCGGCGTGTTTCCCATGTCCGACGATCGCGAGGCGGAGGAGGTGTACTGGATCGAGCCGAAGCGACGGGCGATCATGCCGCTCGACGGTTTCCACATCTCCCATTCGCTGGCCAAGACGATCCGGCGGGAGCGGTTTCGGGTCACCGCCAATCGGGATTTCACAGGCATCGTCCGGCTCTGCGCAGAAGCCGCGCCGGACCGCCCGTCCACCTGGATCAACCATCCGATCGAGCGTGCCTATCGCCATCTGCATGAAATAGGTTTCGCCCACTCTGTTGAGGTGTGGGAGGGGGAGGAACTGGTCGGCGGCCTTTATGGCGTGGCGCTGGGGCGGGCCTTTTTCGGGGAAAGCATGGTGTCGCGGCGCGCCGATGCGTCGAAGGTGGCGCTGGCCTGGCTGACCGCCCGCATGCGTTTCGGCGGTTTCACCCTGCTCGACTGCCAGTTCATGACCGATCATCTGCGGTCATTGGGTGCGATCGAAATCAGCCAGCGCGACTATCTTCAATCATTGGCGGGCGCGTTGGACGGCGTGGCGCTGGGGGCGGGGCGGGGCGTGCTGGCGGCCGGTTCCGGCGTCTGGGCGGAGCTGGCATTTTCGCCGCTTGCCGGGGACGCCTTGGCCCGCGCGCCGTCCGACACTTCGCCCTTGTCGCCCAGCTTCACCGTATCGGGACCCGTTTCCGGCCATGACATCGTGCAGCTCCTGACCCAGACGTCGTAGACCGGGTGCTGCACGACATTGCGGTCGGGCCGTTCCCGGAACAGCCAGCCGGAAAAGTTGCGGCGCCATTTATTGTCGGCGGTGCTGCGCACGTCGAGCTGAACGAAGGCGCCGGTTTCCTGCACATTTTCCCAGGGCGCCGTGGTTTCGCAGGCCTGCAGCCGAACAATGGCATCGCCCACGCGCAGCGCTTCGCCCGGTTTCATCGTCAGGTCGGTGGTGATGCCGTTGCGCTTGTTGAGCAGGCCGATCACCGCCACCCGCTCGTTCATCGGCGTGCCGGTGAGGGGAGACTCGTCGCCATTGCGGATCTTCTGCCCCTCGATGCGGACAGGACCGCCCTGGTTCTGCGTCGGCAGATCGTCGCCGCCGCAACCGGCCAGTATCAGGGTGCAGCCGAGAATCGGCAGGAAACGTCCCGCCGGGCACCGCATCATGATGCGTCGGGGCTCCACGCCTCATAATCGCCGGTCGCCTTCTGGCGCAGGCCGCCCTTTTCCAGCGCACCGGTGGGGCGGTAGGCCTGGGCCGTGCCGGTGGCGTTGGGGGTGAAGTCCCTTTCCCAGATGCGCGGGGGCGGCAGGAAACTCTCCGGCGCGCCCTCGATCGAATGATGCAGCCAGCCATGCCATTCGGCGGGCACGCGGCTGGCGTCGTTCGCGCCATTATAGATGACCCAGCGCCGGGTCAGTCCATTGGGGTCGGTGCCGCCTTCATAATAGACATTGCCCTGATGGTCCTCACCCACCTTCGTGCCCTTGCGGGAGGTGTAGAGCGAGGTGCCGATGGTCGCGCCATCCCACCAGGTGAAGATCTTGCCAAGGATTCCCATGGGCGAAGCGCTTAGCCGTTGCGGCTGGCGCTTGGCAAGGCGGTTCTGGTCAGCGGGGGCAGAAATTGAGGGGGTTTGACGAGGACGGCCGGTCGCAATCGCCCCAGGTGACGCGGTCGCCTTCCCTGATGCCCAGCTCCGCCGCCCTGCCGCCGCGCAGTTCGAGGACGGCGGCGACCGGGATGCCGGCGGAGACCGGCTCGCGGGAATAAGGGGCGGCGTTGGCCTTCAGGAAGGCGATGCTGCCGTCGGTGTGGATGAACAGCATGTCGAGCGGGATCAGCGTGTTCTTCATCCAGAAGCTGGCCGTGCGGGGCGGGGACATGGGGAAGAGCATCCCGGAATCGGGGGCGAGCGACTTGCGGAACATCAGGCCCTGTTCCTGCTGCTGTTCGGTAAGGGCGAGTTCGACGGCGAAGCGGTGAGCGGTTTTGGCGGTGTGGATGGTGAGGGGGAGGAGGGTGGTTTGCCCGGTGGCGGTGGGAGCGGCGGTGTTTTCGGCTTTGGGGGCGGATGGGGAGCAGGCGGCCGGGAGAATTGCAAGGAGAAGGAGGAGGAAGGGCTTCATGGGGGTGAGGTATCACAGCCTGGCGGTTAACAAACGGGGTGCTGAGCGGTTACTCATCCGCTTCCGGCACTTCCCCCGGCGCGGCGTCGGTCCAGCGGCGGGCGGTGGCGTAATCATGGCCGGCGCGCAGGAAGGCGGCAATCCATTTTTCCCGCTGCTTCGGGTCCGGGCGTTCCTGGGCATAGGGGCCGATCCGCTTGCGCCGGGCGAAGCGGTCGGCGGCGGACCAGCTTTCCCTTTGGGTCTGGGCGTGGGCTTCCACCCGGTCGGCTTCCGCTATGCCATCGGCGCGCAGGGTTTCCGCGACCCGGCGGGCACCATAACCGCGGCGGCTGAGCGCGCCGCTTTTCATCACGGCATAGCCGGCATCGTCGACATAGCGCAATTCGCTCAGCCGATCGACCAGCGCCTGCGGATCGGCGGGGTCTTCGCCGCCCCAGCCGCGTTCCTTGATCTTGCGGCCCAGATAGGCGAGCAATTTGGCCCGGCTGGTGGCGAAGCGCGCCACATAACGCAGCGCAAGTTCGCGCATGGCCTCTTCATCGAGCGGGGCAGGAGGGCGTTTGCCGGTCATGGCAATGCTTCATGCCTGTTGCGCCTTGATTATGCCACAGTCGGGCCGGAATTTTACCGCCCCTTTTGGGGTAAAAGCCCAAGCTGGAATGCAACTATCCGGTGCAAAGCGGCTTGAAAGCTGTTAGCGGCGCGCCGGAATATGACAAACATGACATTGGGTGACACCAATATGACGGGTTCGCAAAGCATGATGGCACCGACGCCAACCTCCGACGATCTGCCCCGCCGTTTCTCGGACTTCGAGACGCTGGGCGAAGCGCTGGACTATGCTGCGACCGGGCGGCGCGGCCTGAACTTTCACGACGCGCGGGGGAATCTGGCGCGACCCTATCCCTTTGCGGAGCTGCGCGAGGACGCGGTCGCCTGCGCCCACCGGCTGATCGCCCATGGGGTGAAGCCGGAGGATCGCGTGGCCCTGGTGGCGGAGACGGGCCCGGATTTCGCGCAATTGTTCTTCGGCATCGTCTATGCGGGCGCCTGGCCGGTGCCGCTGCCGCTGCCGACCAGCTTCGGCGGCAAGGAAAGCTATATCGACCAGTTGAACGTCCAACTGTCGAGCTGCGACCCGATGCTGTTCCTCTTTCCCAAGGAACTGGAGGAGATGGCGGGGGAATCCGGCCGTCAAAAGGCGGTCGAGAGCATCGCCTTCGAGGATTTCATCGCGCGGGAAGCCGTGCCCTGCGATCTGCCGCAGGCGAAGGGCGAGGAGATCGCCTATCTGCAATATTCGAGCGGTTCGACCCGCTTCCCCCATGGCGTGGCGGTGACACATCATGCGCTGCTCAGCAATCTGGCGGCGCACAGCCATGGCATGGAACTGGTCGAGAGCGACCGCTGCATAAGCTGGCTGCCCTGGTATCATGACATGGGTCTGGTCGGCTGCTTCCTGTCCGTCGTCGCCAACCAGGTGTCGACCGACTATATGAAGACCGAGGATTTCGCCCGCCGTCCGCTGGCATGGCTGGACCTGATCAGCCGCAACGAGGGCACCTCGATCAGCTATTCCCCGACCTTCGGCTACGACATTTGCGCACGCCGCATGTCGAGCCAGACCAAGGCGCAGGATCGTTTCGACCTGTCCCGTTGGAGGCTCGCGGGCAACGGCGCGGACATGATCCGCCCGGACGTGATGCAGAGCTTCGTCGATGCGTTCGGGGACGCGGGGTTCAGCCCCAAGGCGTTCCTGCCGAGCTATGGCCTGGCCGAGGCGACGCTGGCCGTCACCATCATGCCGCCGGGCGAGGGCATCATCGTCGAACTGGTGGAGGAAACCGACCTTTCCGGCGGCGACGCGACCGAAGGCCGGCCGCAGCGCTTCCGCTCGATCGTCAATTGCGGCAAGCCGGCGCGCGACATGGTCGTGGAAATCCGGGACGAGGATGGCGCGAAGCTGAACGAGCGGCAGATCGGCAAGGTGTGGACCACCGGGCCGTCGCTCATGGTCGGCTATTTCCGCGATCCTGAGGCGACCGACGCCTGCATGGTCGACGGCTGGCTGGACACTGGCGACATGGGCTATTTGAGCGACGGCTATCTTTATATCGTGGGCCGCGCCAAGGACATGATCATCATCAACGGCAAGAATCACTGGCCGCAGGACATCGAATGGGCGGTGGAGCAGCTTCCCGGCTTCAAGCAGGGCGACATCGCCGCCTTTGCCATCACCACGCCGGGCGGCGAGGAAGCGCCCGCCGTGCTGGTGCATTGCCGGACCTCCGACAATGATGAGCGTACCCGGCTGCGCGACCAGATCCGCGAACGCGTGCGGGCGATCACCGGCATGAACTGCGTGGTCGAACTGGTGCCGCCGCGCACTTTGCCGCGCACCAGCTCGGGCAAGCTCAGCCGGTCGAAGGCGCGCAACCTCTATCTGACCGGCGAAATCCGGCCCTACGACATCGCCGCCTGACCCTTTGCCGCGCACCGACCGGCCGGGGGCCGCTTTTTTCATCTGCTTTTGACGGCCGTTACGGATTGATAACCGCTTGCTGTTAATCCGGCCGGGTGAGACGCGGGCAAGGGCCATCTTCTGAACAGGCTTCGCGGGAGCGAATATCGCTTCGGGCGATGATGGGTCTTGCCGTCGTGCCGGGCGATGCGGCGGAGCGCGTCCTTGCCGCCCAATTGCGCTCGGCCGATCATGTCGCGCTGCTGAGGCAGGCGATGAACCTCTTCGGCCTGCTGTTCCTGTGGCAGGTCTTCGGCGATCACGGCTCCGTGCCGGGGCTGATGGTCTGGAGCGCCGCGCTGGTCCTTTCCATGGCCGTCGGCGCCATCCTGCGGCGCAGGCGCAATGGCGCGGCGGCAAGCGCGACCGATCTCAGGGTCCATGGCTTCACCGGCCTGCTTCACGGCCTCGTCTGGGCGGCGTGCATGATGACGCTCTCGTCCGGGCACGGCGCCGCGCAGTTGGTGGCGCACTGGACGCTGATCAGTTGCATCATGGTCTGCGGCGCGATCAGCTATGCCGCCACTCCGCTGGCGGCGACCGGCTTCCTGCTGCCCTGCATCGTCGGGCTTGGCGCGCTGTTCGATCCGCGCGACCAGACGCCGCTGCTTGCCCTTGCCACCAGCTATGCGCTGTCGTTGCTGGTCGGCTGCTTCCTTTATGCACGGACCTTCGCCCGGCAGCACAGCGCCAGCGTGCAACTGGAGGAGAAGAGCGAGGTCGTCAGCCTGCTGCTGCGTGAATATGAACATGGCGCGTCCGACTGGCTGTGGCAGACCGATCCCGCGCGGCGGTTGAGCGGCGTGTCGCCGCGCCTTGCCGAAATGCTCGGCCGTACACCGGCTGAAGTGGAAGGCGTGCTGCTGGTGCAACTGCTGGCTGGAAATGCCTGGGAAAGCGGCCTGTTCCCGACCGAGCTGCATGCGTTGGCGGATCATCTGAAGCGGCGGGAAAGCTTCAGCAACATCGTCCTGCCGGTCGAGCTGGAGGGGGATGTGCGCTGGTGGGAACTGTCCGCCTCGCCCCGCTATGACGAGGGCGGCGCCTTTCTCGGCTTCCGGGGTGTTGGCTCCGATATTACCGAACAGAAGGAATCCGCGGAACGGATCGCGCAGCTTGCGCGGTTCGACCCGTTGACCGGCCTGCCCAACCGCACGCATCTGCGCGATGTGCTGGATCAGGCCATGGGCGGCGGCGCGGCGGCGGGCGCAGGGCGCGGCGGCTGCGCCTTCCTGATGATAGACCTGGACCGGTTCAAGGCGGTGAACGATACGCTGGGCCACCAGATCGGTGACAAGCTGTTGACCCAGGTGGCGCGGCGATTGCGGCATATCTGTTCCGGCGCGGAATTTTGCGGGCGCATCGGCGGCGATGAATTTGCCGTCGTCATCCCGCAACTGGGGGACAATCACGGCGTCGACAGGCTTGCGGCCCGGATCATCAACGGCCTTTCAGCCCCTTATCAGGTGGACGAACATACGCTTTACGTCGGTGCATCCGTCGGGTCGGCGGTGTCGCCACAGGATGGCCATGAATCGGAGGCGCTGATCCGCAGCGCGGACCTCGCCCTCTATCGCGCAAAGGGCGATGGCGGCGGCGTGCATTGCGCCTATGAACCGCAATTGCATGCGCAGGCGGAGGAGCGCCGCCAACTGGAACTCGCGCTGCGCGACGCGCTGGAGAAGAACCAGCTGCACGTGCTGTTCCAGCCGGTGGTGGAGGCGCAGGCGGGCATTGTCGTCGGGTTCGAGGCGCTGGTGCGCTGGACCCACCCGGACATGGGGCCGATCTCGCCAGCCAAATTCATTCCGGTCGCGGAAGAAGCCCGGTTGATCGGACCGATCGGGGAATGGGTGCTGCGGACCGCCTGCAAGGAAGCGGCATGCTGGCCCGAAGGCGTGCGCATCGCGGTCAATGTCTCGGCCGAGCAGCTCGTCCATCCGAGCTTTGTCGGTGCGGTGGTATCGGCCCTTGCGCAGAGCGGACTGGAGGCGCGGCGGCTGGAGCTGGAAGTCACCGAAAGCGTGTTCGTCAACGCCGATACCGGGGCGCTCAAGATACTCGATCAGTTGCGGGGGCTGGGCGTTCGGCTGTCGCTCGACGATTTCGGGACGGGCTATTCCTCGCTCGGCTATCTCAGCCGCACACGTTTCGACACGATCAAGATCGACCGCAGCTTCGTCGTGGGCGCGGCGAACAACAGGGCGGAAAGCCTGGCGATCATCCGCGCGGTGGTCACGCTGGCGGACAGTCTGGGCATGGCGACCACGGCGGAGGGCGTCGAAACCGAGGCCGAACTGGCCATGGTCAGGGGCCTGGGCTGCCGCAAGGTGCAGGGCTTCTATTTCGGGCGGCCCATGCCGGCGGCCGACGCGGCGGCGCTCTTCCCCGGGCATCAGGTGCGCGCCCGAGCCTAGGCTTCATCGCCGCGATGGCAAGATGCGCTCCGGGGTCCATCGAACATGGCGCAGTCTTGCCCATCCGTCGCGGCAGCATGATCGCCCCCATGCTGCTCTCGGCCCGCCCCTTATCCGCCGGCCGCGATCCGTAATTCCATCGCCTCGGAAAGCATCCCCGCGCTTGCGATAATGGCCGGCAGCCTTCGATCGCCGCGAGGGCCGCGCGCCATGCTCCGAAAGGCCGGCGATCCCGCGAAAGGAAGACGCCGCGCCGTCGGGCTTTGCGGACCGGGCACAGTTGGAGAACCCCGCCCGGTCCTTATCGTCACGCCTTTGTGCATTCCCCCGCACGCTTGCCGGTGACGTCATGGGTGGTGCGCAGCACGGGCTGGCCGCCCTCGGTCCTCGTCATGGTGCTGCCCAGCGTCAGCGTATCGGCGGTGAAATTGCCCTCCAGCACGATTTCGGATGTGCCCTTGCCGGATGTGCAGCTCAGCGTAGCGATCAGACGCCCCTTGCGGATCAGCTTGTCCTTGTAGGTGCAGTTCTTGCCCTCATCCCCGGCGAGAGCATCGGCGTCCGGCACGCCGGCGGCATCGACGGCGATGCAGGTCTTGTCCTCGCTCACCTGTTTCAGCGCGGCCTGATATTCGGCCGGGGTGACTGTGGGGGTATTATAGCCGGTTGTCTTGCGCGTCAGCGCCCATTCGCCCGCTTTCATGACGATCGGCGCTTCGGTCGTTTCGGGCGCGGGTTCCGGCTTGCTGCCGCAGGCGGCCAAGCCGAGAGCAAGCCCAAGCGGCAAGGCCGCCAGCGCGAATTTCTGCATATCCTCTCCCCTGTTCTCTGTTGGAACCGGTGCAGGCTCGCGCCAAGCCGTGCAAAGCGCAAGAGGAATCTGCTATCGCCTGCAGGCGCTTCGCTCACATCGCCTGCCCTTACTTCTCCGCGCAGGTCGTGCCGATCCACTTGCCGCTGGTCCTGGCCTTCATGCTCATGTTCATGCCATTGGGCGCACCGGTCATCTTCATGTCCATGTGCATCTCATAGCTTTCGGGCGCATAGCTGCCGGACATGACGGCGTTCATCGTGCCGCCCTGCGACTTGCAGCTTATCTCGCCCTTCACGGAACCGCCGCTGGCGTCGAAGCCCTTGTAGGCGCAATCCTTGTTCTCCTGCCCCGAGAACATCTTGCCGCTGGGGTTGGCGGCTTCCTCCGGCGAGACGCAATATTTGATCGAGGTGCGGCTCATCATCTTTTTCATCTGCTCTTTCATCTGGTCGCCGCCGCCGGGCATGTTCGGCATGTCGATGTCCTCCAGCTCATAGCTGCCCTCCCACTGGCCGGGCTTGAGCTGGACCTTCTGCACTTCCTGGCGGACCTCCTCGCGGGTTTGCGGCTCGCTCGCCTTCTTTTCGCCGCACGCCGCGAGCAGGGCGGTCGCTCCCGTCAGGCCGATCAGGATGGAAAGTGTCGGACGCATAAGCTTTTCTCCCTGTTTCCACGCCGTTTAGGGCGCGACCATATCAAGGGAGGGGGAGGATGCAATGCGGAATGGGCAAGCCATATGTTCTTTATTTGTTCCAATTCTGATGCTATGCGTCTTCGATAATCGGGTGAGCGCTGATGGACTGGGAAGATGGGGAACGGCGTACTTCGGCCCTTCGCGCGCGCCAGGGTGACAAGCCAGCGGTCGCCGTCCGAAGGGCCGTTCGAACCGAAGTCCTGAAAGGGCGGAGGCGCGCGGCTTTGCCGCTTCCCGGCATAAGAGAGCGTGAAGCCGATTGCGTCTCAAGCCAAAGGCCCCATATTCCGCTTATGTCTATCCAGATCCGCACCACGCTGGACGAGCCGGAGACCGGCGAAGGCTTCGTCCCCCACCGCCCCGCGCGCCCGGAAAAGAGCGAGGGTGGCAGGCCGTTCAAACTGGTGTCGGACTATGAGCCGTCGGGCGACCAGCCGACCGCCATAGCCGAACTGGTGGAAACCGCGCTGGCTGGCGAGAAGGACCAGGTGCTGCTTGGCGTCACCGGATCGGGCAAGACCTTCACCATGGCGAAGGTGATCGAGGCGTTGCAGCGGCCCGCTCTGGTGCTGGCGCCCAACAAGATACTGGCCGCGCAGCTTTATGGGGAGTTCAAGAGCTTCTTCCCGGAAAACGCCGTCGAATATTTCGTCAGCTATTACGACTATTACCAGCCCGAAGCCTATGTGCCCCGCTCCGACACCTATATCGAGAAGGAGTCGAGCGTGAACGAGGCGATCGACCGGATGCGCCATTCGGCCACGCGTGCGCTGCTGGAACGCGACGATGTGCTGATCGTGGCGTCGGTGTCCTGCCTCTACGGCATCGGCTCGGTCGAAACCTATTCGGCCATGACCTTCGCGATGAAGAAGGGGCAGGTCGAGGACCAGCGGGAGATCATCCGAAAGCTGGTGGCGCTCCAGTACAAGCGCAACGATGCGGCGTTCGCGCGCGGCAATTTCCGGGTGAAGGGCGACAATCTGGAGATTTTCCCGTCGCACTATGAGGACACCGCCTGGCGGGTCAGCTTCTTCGGCAATGAGATAGAGGACATCGTCGAATTCGACCCGCTGACCGGCAAGAAGGTCGCGAGCCTGGACTTTGTGAAGGTCTTTCCCAATTCGCACCACGTGACGCCGGGCCCGACGCTGAAGCAGGCGATGGAGGCGATCCGCTTCGAACTGGCGGAGCGGCTGAAGGAATTGCAGGTCGAGGGCAAGCTGCTGGAGGCGCAGCGGCTGGAGCAGCGGACCAATTTCGACCTGGAGATGATCGCTGCCACCGGCTCCTGCGCGGGGATCGAAAATTATTCGCGTTTCCTGACCGGCCGTCTGCCGGGCGAGCCGCCGCCGACGCTGTTCGAATATCTGCCGGAAAATGCGCTGCTGTTCGTGGACGAAAGCCACCAGACCGTGCCCCAGATCGGGGCGATGGCGCGGGGCGACCATCGGCGGAAGATCACGCTGGCCGAATATGGCTTCCGCCTGCCGAGCTGCATCGACAACCGGCCCTTGCGCTTCAACGAATGGGACGCGATGCGGCCGCAGACGGTCAGCGTCTCCGCAACGCCGGGGTCTTGGGAGATGGAGCAGACCGGGGGCACCTTCTCCGAACAGGTGATCCGCCCGACCGGCCTTATCGACCCGCCTGTCGAGATCAAGCCGGTGGAGGACCAGGTGGACGACCTGATCCATGAGGCGAAGGAGACGGCGAAGAAGGGCTATCGCACGCTGGTCACGACGCTCACCAAGCGCATGGCCGAGGATCTGACCGAGTTCATGCATGAGGCGGGGATCAAGGTCCGCTACATGCACAGCGATGTCGAGACGCTGGAGCGCATAGAGCTGATCCGCGACCTGCGGCTGGGGGTCTATGACGTGCTGGTGGGCATCAACCTGCTGCGCGAGGGGCTGGACATCCCCGAATGCGGGCTGGTCGCGATCCTCGACGCGGACAAGGAGGGCTTTTTGCGCTCCGAAACCTCGCTCATCCAGACGATCGGGCGCGCGGCGCGCAATGTCGAGGGACGGGTGATCCTCTATGCCGACCGCGTCACCGGATCGATGGAGCGGGCGCTCAACGAGACGTCGCGCCGCCGCGAGAAGCAGATGGCCTATAATCTGGAACATGGCATCACGCCCACCACGATCAAGCGCAACATCGGCGACATCATCGCCCATGTCGCGTCGAAGGATCAGGTGACGGTGGATACCGGGCTGGAGGACAGGCCGCACCTCGTCGGCCACAATCTGCGCGCCTATATCGAGGATCTGGAAAAGCAGATGCGGGCCGCGGCGGCGGACCTGGAGTTCGAGGAGGCCGGACGCATCCGGGACGAAATCCGCAAGCTGGAGGCGGAAGAGCTTGGCCTGCCCGCCGGGCAGCAGGTGGCGGCGCCGCGAGGACGGGCGACCGAGGGCAAGCCGGGAACGCGCAAACTGCGCTACGGGAAGGTGCAGAAGAAGTTCGGACGTTAGGGGCCGGGGAACCGTCCGCTTCTTATTCGAACCCGCCATGCTCCTCGAAGGCGCCCGAACAAGACGCATGGTTCGTCAGAGCCCGGTTCCGCCGTCTGTGGACCATTGCACCGTGGAAACTGGGCTCCCGCCTTCGCAGGAGCACTTTGTGCCTCAAGAATAGCGGAATGGCCGCGATCCACCCGCCTTCCGCAGATCATGGTGGCGTTTGAATGGGGCTTCCATACGCCGCTCCGTCTTCAGAACGCGGCGAAGGCCGCTCCCGACCCTTCAGGCCGAAAATCTCACCTGTCCTGGTCCTGATAGGCCATTTGCAAAATCCCCCAATGCCGTCCTCGAACATGGATGGAGGCGATGACCTGCTTCAGCAATATGACCTCACCCACGGCGTTCAGCCGCCGATAGGCCTTGATGCAGAAGGGTTGGGTGATCCTGCACTGCTCGCGCGTGTCGGGGAAATCGAAGATCAGGCCCTGGCGCGAATATTCGAAATTCCAGTTGTCGTCGCCCGGCCGCTGCGGATGCGACCGTTCCGGCATCGCGACCGCGCCGAAGCTGTTGCGGTCGGTGAAGGTCATGCCGAACAGCCCCGGAAAGACGCGCGCCCTTTCCTGCTGCACCCGCGCAGCGGGGATCAGCACCGGCTGGACCGGATGGCTATATTGCACCGGCTGCGTGCCGGGGATCGGCATGTAGGATTCGCTGAACAATTCGCTTTCCGTCAGCCGGCCCTCGACAACGGCCAGTTCCAGCGCGTCGCTTACCGCTTGCGCGGCATCCAGGCAGAAATCGATATAGGGCGTATCGGGAATCTCCACGCCGCTTTCCGCCACCAGTTGCAATAGTCGGTTGGTGTCGTCGCTGGCTGTGGAGATGCGGCCGGACAGTCTTTGCAGGCCCCCCGCATTGTCGGTGGAGGTGCTCGCCAGCGCCGCCAGCCCGCCGCGAATCTCGCCCGCCGATCCGACGATGGAGGCGATGCGTTCGGCCACCCCCTCGCTGTTGCTGGACAGGTCTTCCATCAGCGCGCCGAGCCGTTCGACCAGCAGTTCGATATTCTTGGTGTCGTTAAGCGCCGTGCGCGCAGTTTCCGCGCCGTGGACGATGCCCTCCAGCATCTTGCCCGCCTCGCCGGTCAGCGCTCCGATGGACTGATCGATGGTCTGGGTGGCGGTCGCGGTTTCCTGCGCCAGCTTCTTGACCTCTGCGGCCACCACGGCGAAGCCGCGCCCGGCATCGCCTGCGCGCGCCGCCTCTATGGTCGCGTTGAGCGCCAGCAAATTGGTCTGGCTGGCGATGCCGCTGATCACGCTGGTGACATGGGCGACGGTCTTCAGCGCCTCGCGAAAACCGTCAAGCTGTGCGTGGACGCTGCTCACCCGCTCGATCAGGTCGACGAAATTGCTGTTGGCGTCCGACAATTGACGCCCGGAATCCTGGATGATGCTCCGCGCGGCCACAGCCTTTTCGCGCGCATCCTGTCCCGCCAGCGACACGCTTTCGCCATCCCGGGAAAGCTGCGCCGCCGCGCCGCTGATCGCCTCGATCGTGCGGGCCTGATTGGTGACGCGATCCGCCAGCTCGCTGATGTCCGCCTGCAGGTCGAGCGTGCGGATGCCCAGGTCGCCGGACAGCTTGGCCACCTTCATCACCGCCTGTTCGACGTTCCGGGTTCTTGCCTGGTTTTCCACGCCGTCCGGGCTATCGGACGTTGGTAAAATATCCGTTATCGATGCGGTGGGCCGTTATAGCGCGCCAGTCAGCGCCAGCACGACGCCGGTGGCCACCAGCACCAGCCCCATGACCTCGCTCTGCTTCATCCGTTCGCCCAGGTAGAAATGACCGAAGCCCAGGGTGAAGGCGACCTCCACCTGCCCGACGATCCGCACCAGCGCGACCGGCGCAGTCGCAAAGCCGGTGAACCAGCATGCCGAACCGAGGGCGGACAACAGCCCGACCTGCCCCGAAATGCGCCAGCCGTGCAGCACCTTGCGCATTTCGCCGGGCTCGCGCAGCAGCAGGAAGCCGCCCTGCATCACCGTCTGCATGGCGACCGTCACGACCAGCACGATCAGCGCGGCCAGGACCGGGTCCGCGTTCGCGCCACCGGCGTCCACCTCCTGCGTTCCCCGCCGGATGGCGATGGCGGTCAGCGCAAAGAAGAAGCCCGAGGCGATGCCGCACAGCGCGGCCGGTTGCCCCAGCGCGCGGAGGAAGCCGGGCTTTTTGCCGCCGACCGACAGCAGCATGATGCCCGCCACGCCGCAGCCGATCCCCGCCCAGGCCAAGGGAGGCAGACGCTCCCCCATCAGCAGGAAGGATAGGATGGCCCCCTGCACCGCCTCCGTCTTGGAATAAGCCGTGCCGACGACGAAATTGCGATGGGCGAAGGCCATGATCAGCAAATTGGTCGCGACGATCTGCGCCAGTCCGCCCCCCAGGCAGAACAGCAGGAACGATGGATCGGGCGAGGGGAGCGGGCCGGGATAGATCAGCCGATAGCCCGCCAGCAGCATCAGCGCGAAGGGCAGGCCGTAGAGATAGCGCACCAGACCCGCCGCGTTGACGGACAGTTCCTTGCTGACCCGGCGCTGCACCGCCGTCCGCCAAGCCTGCGTCGCTCCCGCCAGCAGCGTCGCCGGAAGCCAGATGGGAAACGCCATCCTAGTCCTTCCCGGAATGGTGGAGGGGAAATGCGCGACCGTGGTGCAGAATATGCCGCGCCACATCGTCGAAATCCCGGATTATGTCATGAGCCTTGATCCAGAGCACCCTTAACCCCCTGAGAACGCGCCCATGCGTCACGCTGGGCATCCTGCGCCATCTGCTCGGCATGGTCATGAAAGCCGTTGTCCGGCTCCATAGCGAACCGGACAGAGGCGTAGTGGAAATCCAGCACAAAAGCCCGACCGGATGCTGTTCACAGCGCGATTTCGGGTGCGCCAAAGCGCGCCGCAATTCCCGCGCCTGCGCGACGCTCCTTCCATTCGGCTGCCTTGCGCCGATTCCCCGCCACCATCTGCTTCGCAAACGGTTCCCTCCCCATCTCCCGACGGGGAGGATCGGGCGAGCCTCACACCCCTTCGAGAAGGCCTTCCTTCTTGATCTTCTCCTGCCACACCAGCGGGGCGAGACGGTGGACATTCTGGCCTTCGCTGTCGACGGCGACGGTGACGGGCATGTCCTGCACCTCGAACTCGTAGATCGCTTCCATGCCCAGGTCTTCGAAGCCGACCACCTTGGCCGCCTTGATCGCCCGCGCCACCAGATAGGCCGCGCCGCCGACCGCCATCAGATAGGCGCTCTTATGCTTGGCGATGCTGTCGGTCGCCGCCGGGCCGCGCTCGGCCTTGCCGACGCAGGCCGCGAGGCCCTGTTCCAGCATCATGTCCATGAACTTGTCCATGCGGGTCGCCGTGGTCGGACCGGCCGGGCCCACCACCTCGTCGCGCACCGGATCGACCGGGCCGACATAATAGATGACGCGACCCTTGAAATCGACCGGCAGTTCCTCGCCGCGGCTCAGCATGTCCTGGATGCGCTTGTGCGCCGCGTCGCGCCCGGTCAGCATCTTGCCGTTGAGCAGCAGGCGGTCGCCATGCTTCCAGCTCTGCACCACTTCCGGCGTCAGCGTGTCGAGGTCGACGCGGATCGCCTCCTTGCTCGGCTTCCAGTCCACCTGCGGCCATTCCGAAATCTTCGGCGCTTCCAGATAGGCGGGACCCGAGCCGTCGAGCGTGAAATGCGCATGGCGGGTCGCCGCGCAATTGGGGATCATCGCCACCGGCTTGCCCGCCGCATGGCAGGGATAGTCGTAGATCTTGACGTCCAGCACGGTGGCGAGGCCACCCAGCCCCTGCGCGCCGATGCCGAGCGCGTTGACCTTGTCGAAAATCTCGATGCGCAGCTTCTCGATCTCGTTCTGCGGTCCGCGCGCCTTCAATTCGCCCATGTCGATGGGCTCCATCAGCGATTCCTTGGCCAGCGCCACGGCCTTTTCCGCCGTGCCGCCGATGCCGATGCCCAGCATGCCGGGCGGGCACCAGCCCGCGCCCATCTGCGGCACCATCTCCAGCACCCAGTCGACGATCGAATCGCTCGGGTTCATCATCTTGAACTTGGTCTTGTTCTCCGACCCGCCGCCCTTGGCCGCGACGTCGACGATGACCTTGTCGCCCGGCACCATCTCGACATTCAGCACGCAGGGCGTGTTGTCCTTCGTATTGACGCGCGAAAAGGCGGGGTCCTTCAGGATCGAGGCGCGCAGGCGGTTCTCCGGGTTCAGATAGGCGCGGCGCACGCCTTCATCCACGACCTCCTGCATGGAGCGGCTGTTATCGTCCAGCCGGCAGTCCATGCCCCATTTGATGAAGACGTTGACGATGCCGGTGTCCTGGCAGATCGGGCGATGCCCCTCTGCGCACATGCGGCTGTTGGTCAGGATCTGGGCGATGGCGTCCTTCGCCGCAGGATTGGCCTCCGCTTCATAGGCTTTGCCCAGCGCGCGGATATAATCCATCGGATGATAATAGCTGATGAACTGGAGCGCGTCGGCCACGCTCTCGATCAGATCGGCGGTCTTGATGACGGTCATCTACCCTGGTCCCTAATCTAAGGCCCGCCCCGCACGGCGGGTCCATGCAGGGGAGCGGCTAGTAGGGAATCGCGCGTGAGTCCAGTAGCGGCAGGGAGCCGGCCGCCTGTCCCGGGCGTTTCCCGCCCATGCCCCGCGCACTCAAGACCTATCGCACCGCCATCGGCTTTCACGACGCCTATGTCGCCGCGCCCAGCCAGAAGGCGGCGCTGGAGGCCTGGGGCGCCGACGCCAATCTCTTCGCCCGCGGCGTGGCGGAGGTCGTGACCGATCCGGCCCTCATGGCCGAGCCGCTCGCCCATCCAGGCCAGGTCATCAGGCGCCCGCGCGGTTCCATGGCGGAACATCTCGCCGCGCTGCCTGAGGAGAAGCCCGCAAGCCCCAGAAAGGCGAAGGCGCGCGGCGCGGCCAGGCCCAGGCCCCGCCCCGACCGCGCACCGCTGGAGGCGGCGGAGGAGGCATTGGCGGCTCTCGACCGTCAGCAGGAAGCGGAGCGCCGTCAACTGGCCCGCCGCGAAGCCGCCCTTCGGCGCGCGCGTCAGGACCTGGAAAAACGGCATCAAGCCGAAAGGCACCCGCTGGAGAAAGCCCGCGACGCAGCGGCAAAACGCTATGAACGGGCGCTCAGGACATGGGAAGGCTAGAGTATCGCGCAGCAGGATGGCGAGACCAGTGAAAAAAAGGCGCCACCGGAAGCTCCGGCAGCGCCCTTCCCTTCAAAACCGTCCTTTATTGCGCGCGGGGCGCCGCTGCGGCCGCATTGGCGGGCAGGCCGCCAAGCTGCGTCACCAGCTTGGTATAGGCGTCGAGATAGGCGAGCACGATCACCTGCCCGATCTCCGTATTCTGGTAGCCGCCGCCGCCGGCCGCGGCGAAGCCGCCCCACCAGCCGGCGCCGCCGCCGCCGCCGAAGCTCAGGTCCGACTTGCGCGCATAGCCCTCCGTCAACGCCTCTTCCTCGGTCGTACGGGCGTTGACGATGGAGAGCGTCACATTGGCCTCGCTCTTCTTGACCGAAATGCCGCCCGCCAGCGCGCCGAAGGTCCGGCCGCCCAGGAAGCCGCCGAGCATGCCGCCCAGCGCATTGCCACCTGAATTCTTGTTGGAGGAGACGATGTCGGGCTGCAGATAATAATCCGCCGCCTTCACCTGGCCCTTGCCCAGATTGGACCCCGCCTGCAATTCGCCGGAGTCCGCCATGGCGCGTTCCATATTGCGGCTGGCCATGGCGCGGCCGCGGTTGACGATGCCGAAGCAGCCCGACTGCTGGATGAACACCTTGAGGATCGCCTCCGGGCTGCCCAGGTTCAGCTCACGCCACCACTGGTTGTCCGGCTCGACGATGGCCACCGTGCCGAGGCGACGGGTGCAATGAGGAATTTCGGCGGTTTTCTTGGCCTGCTGCTGCCGGGCGGACGAACCCTTGTCGGCGGCCATCGCCGGAGAAGCCGCGACAGCCAGACCGGCTGCGGCAGCGACGAACTTCGCGAACACACGCATTGTCATGCACCCCTGAAAGTTGCTGAAGTCGTTTTGATTTTGTGGCGCCCCGATATTTGCACCATGCTCTAGCACAACCGCGCGGGCGCGCAAGTAATGCGAACGGTTATCACCGCCATAGCCTTAACGGGCATGGGATGTGCGAGCCTGCTGACAGGCCCTCAAATGGCTGCTATCGGCGCGGGCCATGACCGATCTCTCGCACATCCGCAATTTCTCGATCATCGCCCATATCGACCATGGCAAGTCGACCCTGGCCGACCGCCTGATCCAGCGCACCGGCGGCCTGACCGACCGGGAAATGTCGGCGCAGGTCCTCGACAACATGGATATCGAGAAGGAGCGCGGCATCACCATCAAGGCGCAGACCGTGCGCCTCGACTATGTCGCGAAGAACGGCGAGACCTATGAGCTGAATCTGATGGACACGCCGGGCCATGTAGACTTCGCCTATGAGGTGAGCCGCTCGCTCGCCGCCTGCGAGGGCGCGTTGCTGGTGGTGGACGCCGCGCAGGGGGTGGAGGCGCAGACGCTGGCCAACGTCTACCAGTCGATCGAGCATGACCATGAGATCGTGCCCGTCATCAACAAGATCGACCTGCCCGCCGCCGAGCCGGAGAAGGTGAAGGCGGAGATCGAGGAGGTGATCGGCCTCGACGCGTCGGAAGCGGTGCTGGCCAGCGCCAAGGCCGGGATCGGCATCGACGACATTTTGGAAGCGGTGGTCGCCAAGATCCCCGCGCCCAAGGGCGACCGGGAGGCGCCGCTGGAGGCGATGCTGGTCGATAGCTGGTACGACCCCTATCTGGGCGTCGTCATCCTGGTGCGCGTCGTCAACGGCGTCATCAAGAAGGGCCAGAACATCAAGTTCATGATCGGCGGCACCGAGCATCTGATCGACCGCGTCGGCTGTTTCCGGCCGAAGATCGAGCAACTGGGCGAACTGGGGCCGGGCGAGATCGGCTTCATCACCGCGCAGATCAAGGACATCAGTCAGACCCGCGTCGGCGACACCATCACCACGGTCAAGAATCCGGCGAAGGAACCGCTGCCCGGCTTCAAGGAAGTGCAGCCGGTGGTGTTCTGCGGCCTGTTCCCGGTCGACGCCAATGATTTCGAGAAGCTGCGCGAATCGATTTCCAAGCTGCGGCTGAACGACGCCAGCTTCTCCTTCGAGATGGAGACGTCGGCCGCGCTGGGCTTCGGCTTCCGCTGCGGCTTCCTGGGCCTGCTGCATCTGGAGATCATTCAGGAGCGGCTGAGCCGGGAATATGATCTGGACCTCATCACCACCGCGCCTTCGGTGGTGTACGAGATTCACATGAATGACGGGACGGTCCGGCATCTGCACAACCCCGCCGACATGCCCGACGCCAACCATATCGACTATATCGAGGAGCCGTGGATCGAGGCGGTGATCTACTGCCCCGACGAATATCTGGGTTCGATCCTGAAGCTCTGCCAGGACCGGCGCGGCATTCAGAAGAACCTGACCTATGTCGGCGGGCGCGCTCAGGTGACCTATGAACTGCCGCTCAACGAGGTGGTGTTCGATTTCTACGACCGGCTGAAGTCGATTTCGCGCGGCTATGCCAGCTTCGACTATCATCAGATCGGGGCGCGGGAAGGCGACCTCGTCAAGATGAGCATCCTCGTCAACAATGAGCCGGTCGACGCGCTCAGCATGATCGTTCACCGGGGCACCGCCGAATCACGCGGGCGCGGCATGTGCGAGCGATTGAAGGATTTGATCCCCCGCCACCTGTTCAAGATTCCGATCCAGGCGGCGATCGGCGGCAAGGTGATCGCCCGCGAGACCATCGCGGCGATGCGCAAGGACGTGACCGCCAAATGCTATGGCGGCGACATCACCCGCAAGAAGAAGCTGCTGGAGAAGCAGAAGGAGGGCAAGAAGCGGATGCGCGAATATGGGTCCGTGCAGATCCCGCAGGAAGCCTTCATCGCCGCGCTGCGCATGGGGGATGAGAACTGAGGCTCCTGCCGGTGCAGGAGTACGCTATTCCCGAACTAAAGGGACTTCATTCCGCCGCCAGATGGTCCCGAAACCAGGCGGTGGTTTCCTCCTCGCTCAGTTCTCCGGCCGCGAGAGCCAGGAAGGCTACTACCAACTCGGCGTCGGTGGCCGTCAGCACATAGCCGTTCAGCGCCAGGAAGGTTTCGCTGACAACTGCGGCGGTGCGCTTGTTGCCGTCGACAAAGGGATGGTTGCGCGCAATGCCATAGGCATAGGCAGCCGCCAGTTCCGCTGCATCGGGTTCATGATAGGCCGCCAGATTCTGCGGGCGGGCCATGGCGCTTTCCAGCAAGCCTGAGTCGCGCACGCCTTCACCGCCGCCATGTTCGGCCAACTGTTCGGCATGCGCCGCCATCGCCACTTCGGCGCTGACCCAGACCCAATTGCGGGACATGGTTTATTTCGCAAGCTCGCGCAGCGCGCGTTTGCGGCGCTGCATGACCTCCCGCGCTGCCGCCATCTGGGCGTCGAAATCGGGTTCGGCTGCGCTTAATTCGATGCCGCGCGGCGTGGTGACGACCGACAGGGTCTCGCCGACGCTGACATTGAGATGCGCCAGCACCTCCTTGGGCAGGATGACCCCGGCGGAATTGCCGATCTTCGTGATCTTGAGCGGTGTGTTCATACGGATGTTATAACCATTATCCGGCTGCGGCGCAAGTCCGGCGGCCTTGACGGCGGCGGGGCGTCCATGGTCAATGCTCACGACCAACCGCAGGGGACCGGCATGAGCGAGACATGGCTGTATGACGAGCATCCCGCGATGTTCCGCGCGCATCCCTTCCTGTTCATCCTCCTGCTGATCTCCGTCGTCGGCATCCTCGCCATCGGCGTGTGGTGGGTGTTGCACAAGGGGGAGCGGCTGGCGCTTTCCGACCGGGAAGTGCTGCTGGAACGGGGCCTTCTGGCCAAGCAGCGGACGGAGATCGCGCTTTCCAGCATCCGCAGCGTGCGCATCACCCAGACGTTGGGCCAGCGCATCTTCAACGTCGGCAATGTGGAACTGTTCAGCGCCGGGGACATGGCGGAAATCGCGATCAGGTCCATGCCGCGGCCCGACCGCATCCGGGCGATCGCGGCTTCGCGCAATCTCGACCTGCTGCCCCAGCGGTAGGAGAATGGTGAACAGCCTCTTGACTTGTCCGCATTTATTTCAACGATAGTGCAATAGCGAGAAGGGGTGCTTTGGAGCGCCCACGGCCAGCAGGAAGGACGCCGGAGGAACGCCGGTCCGCAGTGGCGCGGGCAGGTGAGCAAGGGGTCGTCGTGCATGGGCTTGCGTGTGATGCCGTCGCTGCCAGAACTGACCGCGCAGCAGCAGGACGAAGTGCGTCAGGCTTGCGGTTTCGCCTGCGTCCGCTGTGGCGTGACCATCTACCGCTATCTTCGCTTGCCCGAAAGTCATGGGGTGACGCTGCTCTGCCCCACCTGCCATGGGCTGGTGGAGGAAGGGCGCCTGACGCCGATGCAGGTGCAGGGCTTCCATGCCAATCCCGTCGTGCGGCAGCGCCATTTCGCGCGGGACCGCCTGCCCTTCTCGCCGGAATTGCCGACGCTGATCATGGGCGGCTCGCAATTGCTGAGGGACACGCCGATCCCGCTGACGCTGGAGGGGGAGCCGATCCTGATCTTCGCGCCGCCGCGCCGAAGCAATGGCGCGACCCGCATCAGCGTGCGCATGGGTGGCCCCGATGGCGAGCCGGTGCAGGTCGTGAACGGCAATGAGTGGATGCCGACGGACGGTAGCTGGCACTTCCTGCTGCGCGGCGACCGCTACAGCATGATGGCGGCGCGGGGCGAGGGGCTGGCGGTGCTGCGCATCGTGGCGCGCAACCGCATTGCCGTCGAGCATCTGCGCACCACGATCAGGGGGCGGCGGCTGGAAGTGACGCCCGACTGGCTGGAGATCGACGGGAAGCGTTATGTCGGGCGGATCGGCAGCGGGACGCTGATCGGGCTGGAATGTTGATGGGGCGTGGGCGGCGCTGTGGTCTGATCCGTTGGTTATGGGCGCGCCGCTCTTCCATTATTCAGATGTCATCTGACTTTTCTTCCTCAGCCTGCTCATGTTGAGCGCCGCGGCGGCGCGAATCAGCGCCTTGAACGCGTCGGCATCGATTGTCTCGCCTTCCCTTATGTCGATGGCGCGGCGCACATTGCCGTCCAGGCTGGCGTTGAACAGGCCTGCCGGGTCCTCCAGCGAAGCGCCCTTCGCGAAGGTGAGCTTGACCACCGCCTTGTAGCTTTCCCCGGTGCAGAGGATGCCGCCATGCGACCAGACCGGGACGCCCCGCCATTTCCATTCCTCTACCGCCTGCGGATCGGCTTCCCTGATCAGCGCGCGGACATGGGCAAGCGTTTCTCCCCGCCAATCGCTGAGTTCCGCGATGCGCCGGTCGATCAGCGCGGAGGGAGAGTCAGTGTCGTTCATCGGGCCGCTCCTCTTGCCCGGCACCCTAAACGGATCGCAACGAAACGGGAATGGCGTAGCGATGGTGCCAGGAGGGGCCTGCCTCCCCGCGCCACCGCTACGCCGCCCTTTGGGGACCACCCGTGGGGCTGGCCGCCCGCGATCAGGGGGATCGCGACCGGCGCCGGATGGGATACGGCTGTGCGGTAAGGTTTATTCCATTGCGATCCTCAGCCGCAGCGCGCGGTCGTGATCGCCATCTTCCCGTCATAGCTGACGGTCAACCGGTCCGGGCGGAAATCCATGGTCATCGCCATGCCCGGCGCGCCCCAGCGCAGCGTGCGGGCCCCGGAAAGCCTGAGCAATTCGGCGCCGGTCGCCGCGCTGGCGGTCTGGCCGATGAAGCGGTCCAGCCCCTCGTCGCGGCATGGTCCTTCGGCGGTGGGCGGCGGCGTGGCGGGGCCTTGGCCGTTCGCGCCGGCGCAGGCGGCAAGCAGGGAGAGAAGGGGAAGCATAGCGGTTCGCATCCGTCCTGAACTCCTATTGCGTGCGGGTCATCTTGAGGCGGCCATTCTTGACCGCGAAGGCAAGGCGGCCCTCGACCAGGTCGACCGCATCGCGGCCGAACTGTTCATAGCGCCAGCCTTCCAGGATCGCGAGGTCTTCCCGCACGCCGGCGGCCAGCGCGTCGATGTCGTCGCTGCGGGCGATAAGGCGCGCGGCGACATTGATGTCGCGCGAACGGATTTTCAGCAGCAGCTTCAGAAGGTCCGCCACCAGCGCGCCATCCTTGCCCAGGCCCGGCCGCTTGGGGTCGCGCTCCGGCATTTCCTCCTTGGCCAGCGGCTTGTGCGCGGCAAGGGCGAGCATCAGCCGATTGCCGATGTCGTTGGTCTTCCACGTGGCAGACAGGCCGCGCACCTTGCCCAGATCCTCCTGCGTGCGCGGCGGGTGGCTGGCGATGTCGGCCAGCGTCTCGTCCTTGACGATGCGGCCGCGTGGCAGATTCTTGTCCTGCGCCTCCATCTCGCGCCATGCCGCCAGCGCCTTCAGGCGGCCCAGCACATCGGCCTTGCGGCTGGCGATGCGGACGCGTTGCCAGGCCTCGTCGGGCCTGTTCTCATAGTTGGAGGGGTCGCTGATCCGCTCCATCTCCTGATCCAGCCAGTCGCCACGGCCGGTCCGGCGCAGTTCCTCCAGCATCTTGGGGAATATCTGGATCAGGTAGGTGACGTCGCCGATCGCATAATCGATCTGCCGCTTGTCGAGCGGCCGGCGCGCCCAGTCGGTGAAGCGCGCGCCCTTGTCGAGCTGCACGCCCAGCCAGGCGTCGACCAGATTGCCGTAGCCGATCTGTTCGCCCAGCCCCAGCGCCATCGCCGCGATCTGCGTGTCGAACATCGGGTGGGGGGTCTTGCCGGTCAGGTTGTAGATGATTTCCAGGTCCTGACCGCCCGCATGAAAGACCTTCAGCACATCCTCATTGTCGACCATCAGGTCGAGCAGGGGCGAAAGGTCGAGGCCGGGCGCCTTGGGGTCGATGGCCGCCGCCTCATGCTCGTCCGCGACCTGCACCAGGCAGAGATCGGGCCAATAGCTGTTTTCGCGCATGAATTCGGTATCGACCGCGATATAGGGCGATTTGGCGATCCGGGCGCAGAATTGGGCGAGAGTCTTGCTGTCGGTAATCAGCGGATGGATTTGCATATGGTCTTCGATCTTATTATGGGCTGGCCCGTCGCGCACGGGCTCGTCAATGCTTGACAGGACTGCCCATAGCGGCGCTGCAACAATTTGTCATTTCCGTAAAACGAAGCTGAAAGACCAAAAACGCCATGCATGCCTATCGCACCCACACCTGCGGCGCCCTTACGACGGCGGAGGTCGGCAATGAGGTGCGGGTGTCCGGCTGGGTGCATCGCAAGCGGGATCATGGCGACCTGGTGTTCATCGACCTGCGCGACCATTATGGCATGGTGCAGATCGTCACCGAGGTGGATGGGCCGGTGTTCAGGGTGATCGAGTCGCTGCGGGCCGAAAGCGTCGTGACCGTGACGGGCAAGGTCGTCGCCCGGGCGAAGGAAGCGGTGAACCCCAACCTGCCGACCGGCGAGATCGAGATTCGCGCGCTGGACGCGGTGGTGCTGTCCGCCGCCGCCGACCTGCCGCTGCCGGTGGCTGGCGAGCAGGAATATCCGGAGGACATCCGCCTTCGCTACCGCTTCCTCGACCTGCGGCGCGAGACGCTGCACGCGAACATCGTCAAGCGCACGCAGATCATCCGGGACATGCGCCGCCGCATGGAGGATGCAGGATTCACCGAATATTCGACGCCGATCCTGACGGCGTCGAGCCCCGAAGGCGCACGAGACTTTCTGGTGCCGAGCCGCATCCATGCGGGCAAATTCTACGCGCTGCCCCAGGCGCCGCAGCAATATAAGCAGTTGCTGATGGTCGCGGGTTTCGACCGCTATTTCCAGATCGCGCCCTGCTTCCGCGACGAGGACCCGCGCGCCGACCGCCTGCCGGGCGAATTCTACCAGTTGGACCTGGAGATGAGCTTCGTCACCCAGGAAGACGTGTGGAACACCATGGAGCCGGTGATCGCGCAGGTGTTCGAGGCGTTCGCCGACGGCAGGCCGGTGACGCCAGCGGGCACCTTCCCGCGCATCCCCCATGCCGAGGCGATGCTGAAATATGGGTCGGACAAGCCCGACCTGCGCAACCCGATCCTGATCAGCGATGTGACCGAGCATTTCCATGGCAGCGGCTTCGGCATCTTCGCTTCGCTGGTGGAGAGCGGCAGCGTGATCCGCGCTATTCCCGCACCGGGCGCAGGCGCGGGCAGCCGCAAATTCTTCGACGACATGAACAATTGGGCGCGCAGCGAAGGCTATTCGGGCCTTGGCTATATCAACATCAAGGACGGCGTGCCCGGCGGTCCCATCGCCAAGAACCATGGCGAGGAACGGACGGCGAAGCTGATCGAGGCGCTGGGCCTTGGCCCTAATGACGGCGTCTTCTTCGCGGCGGGCAAGGAAAGCCAGGCGGCCAAGCTGGCGGGTCTGGCGCGCATCCGCGTGGGTGAGCAGCTCGATCTGATCGACAGGGATCGCTTCGAACTGTGCTGGATCGTCGACTTCCCCTTCTACGAATATGACGAGGATGAGAAGAAGATCGATTTCGCGCACAACCCCTTCTCCATGCCGCAGGGGGGATTGGATGCGCTGGAGCATCAGGACCCGCTGAGCCTCAAGGCCTATCAATATGACATGGTCTGCAATGGCTATGAAATCGCCTCGGGATCGATCCGCAACCAGTCGCCGGAACTGATGGTCAAGGCGTTCGAGAAGGTGGGCCTCAGCCAGGCCGATGTGGAGGAGCGCTTCGGCGGCCTCTATCGCGCGTTCCAATATGGCGCGCCGCCCCATGGCGGCATGGCGGCGGGCGTGGACCGCATCGTGATGCTGCTTTGCGGGGCGCAGAACCTGCGCGAGATCACGCTGTTCCCGATGAACCAGCGCGCGGAAGACCTGCTGATGGGGGCGCCCAGCCCGGCGGAGTTCAAGCAGTTGCGCGAACTGCACATCCGCGTCGTGGAGCCGCAGGCGAAGGCCTGATTCCCCAACCTCCGTTCGCCCTGAGCCCCAACGACAGGAGAGGCTTGCACTCTCGCTGAACCTTCGATGTAAGGACGGGCAAGGGGGACAGGCCATGCTCGACGAACAGATGTTGCCGGACAAGCCGCCGGCCCTGGCGCGCAGCCTGGGCGTGGCGGGCGTCCTGTTCCTGACCCTGTCCGCGACCACCCCGGCATCCTCCGTCTTCGTCATCATACCCGGCATGTTGCAGGAGGCCGGGACCGGCGCGATCTGGGCGATGATCCTCGCCAGTCTGATCTGCGTCACCACCGCCTTCATCTATGCCGAACTCTCCTCCGCCTGGCCGGTGGCGGGCGGGGAATATGTCGCGGTGGCGCAGACGCTGGGGCCGATGGCCGGTTTCGTCATGCTGGGCGTCAATGTCTTCAACAATGTGCTCTTCCCGCCTGTCGCGGCGCTGGGCATCGCATCGGTCATGGCGACGGTGGTGCCGGGCCTGCCCGCCGTGCCGGTCGCGGTGGCGGTGATGATCGGATCGACGCTGGTCGCGATCCTCAATATCCGCGTGAATGCGGTCATCACCGGGCTGTTCCTGCTGGTCGAACTGGCAGCCGTGGCCGTGGTGATGGTGCTGGGCTTTGCCGATCATGCGCGGCCGGCGCTGGAATTCCTGACCCATCCGGTGGTGGCAGCGACGGGGCAGGGCTTCGTCCCGGCCAGCGCCGCCTCCATCGGGGTGGCGACGACCATCGCGATCTTCGCGCTCAACGGCTATGGCATGGCGGTCTATTTCGGGGAGGAGATGCATGAGGCGCCCAGACGGATCGCCGGAACCATCCTCGCCGCCCTCGGCCTCGCGCTGCTGTTCGAAGGCGTGCCCTTGCTCGCGCTGCTGCTGGCGAGGATCGACCTTGCGACCCTGCTGACCGTCGACGATCCCTTTGGCCTGCTGGTGCGGCAGCGGGGGAGCGCCGGCCTTTCGGCGCTGGTGTCGGTCGGCATCGTGCTTGCGATCGTGAACGCGATCATCGCCTGCGTGCTGGCCTGCGCCCGCTTCTTCTATTCGACCGGGCGGGACCGGGCCTGGATTCCGCGCATCGACGACTGGCTGGTGGCGATCCATCCGCGCTTCGATTCGCCCTGGATCGGAACGCTGATCGTCGGCGGGATGGGAACGCTCGCCTGCTTCCTGCCGCTATCCATGCTGCTGGTGCTGAACGGCACCGGGCTGGTGGCGATCTATGGCGGCATCGCGCTGGCCGCCATGGCCGGGCGGCGCAGTGGGGCGAGCGCCCATGCGCCCTATCGCATGCCGCTTTATCCGCTTGCCCCGGTCGTCACCCTGCTCGCGCTGGCCTATGTGGTCTGGACCAGCTGGCTCGATGCCGGGGAGGGGCGGCCCGGCCTGATTGCAACCGCCGCCCAGATTGCGGGTTCGGTGCTTTGGTATAAGCTCGTGCTTTGCCGCCGGGGCCAGTGGAAGGTGCAGACATGACCATCGACCTTGCCGATTATGAGAAGGGCGCGAAGCTCAAGGGCGATTATGAGGCGAAGCTGGCCGAATTGCAGGAGCGGCTCGCCAAGATCCAGGTCGCGCACATCATCCACGACCGGCGCAGCGTCATCCTGCTGGAGGGGTGGGATGCGGCGGGCAAGGGCGGCATCATCAAGCGCATGACCGCCGACTGGGACCCGCGCTATTACAAGGTCCACCCCATTTCCGCCCCGACGGAGGAGGAGCGCGACCGGCACTTCCTCTGGCGTTTCTGGACGCGGCTGCCGGCGGGGCGCAACATCGCGATCTTCGACCGGAGCTGGTATGGCCGGGTGCTGGTCGAGCGGGTCGAGGGCTTCTGTTCCAAGGGCGAATGGAAGCGCGCCTATGAAGAGATCAACGCCTTCGAAAGGCAGCAGGTCGACGCCGGGACCAACATCGTCAAGCTGTTCGTCCACATCACGCAAGAGACGCAGGACGAACAGCTCGCCCAGCGGCTCGACACGCCGTGGAAGCGGTGGAAGACCGGCGCGGACGATTATCGCAACCGCGCAAGGCGGGCCGATTATCTGGACGCCATGCACGACATGTTCCGCAAGACCGACACCAAGGTGGCGCCCTGGCATGCCATCGACAATAATCACCGTCGGGCGGGTCGGATCGCGGCGCTCTCCTATGTCGCCAAGCGATTGGAAAAGCTGGTGCCGATGGATTTTCCGGAAGCCGATCCGGAAGTGGTGAAGCTGGCCGCCAAGGCCTACGGCTATAGGGTTCCGTAAGAAAATCACTGAAAATCAACATCTTGTAACAAAATTGTCATCAAAATCTAACGGCTCATTTACCATTATGGGCTTAACCGGCGCCTATGTACGCACCCCCGATGCTCGACCGATCCCTGGACCATTCGGCTGGTCCGATCCTCATGACGCCCAGCCCGGCGATCCGGCTGGGGCGGCCGCTCAGCGAGGCGGTCGATCATTTCCAGCATGACCCGGCGCTGCGGCTGCTGCCGGTACTCGATGCTGCCGACAGGCCCGTGGGAGCGATCTACGAATGCGACATGCGGCGCATCCTGTTCAATCCCTTCGGCCATGCCCTGTTGCGCAATCCCAGCTTCGGTGGGCGGCTGGACGATCATGTCCGTCACTGCGCGACGGTCGAGCGGCGCGCCAGCATCGAGGCGCTGATCGACCTCTATGCCGCGCAGGGGCAGGGCTGCGAAGGCCTGATCGTGGTGGACGGGGATCGCTATGCCGGGGTCGCGGGTGGGCAGCTTCTGCTCCGGCTGGCGGCGGAGCGGGACGCACGTGTGGCGCTGGCGAGGGTCGAGCGGCTGGAACGGGTGACGCGGGAGAGCGCGACGTTCCGGGCCGATGTCCAGGCGTTGACAGGGGACATGGTGGCGATGGCGGACATGCTGTCGCGTCTGGCCGAAGATGCGGCGGAACGGTCCGCGCATAACGGGCATGCGTCGGCCGGCATGGCGGTGGCGGCGGCGCAGACCGCCGACAATCTGGCCGGCATCGCCGTGTCCGGGCGGGAACTGGGGCTGCTGTTCCAGGCGATGGAGGATGAAGTGCGCGAGGCGGGGGCCGCCATTCGCGCCGCCGTCGACCAGACGCAATCGGGTGCGGCGCAGACAAGGATGCTGAGCGCGCAGGCCGACGGGATCGGGGAAGTGACCGCTCTGATCGACGCGATTGCGCGGGCGACGACGACGCTGGCGCTCAACGCCGGGATAGAGGCGGCGCGGGCCGGGGACGCCGGGCGGGGCTTTGCCGTGGTTGCGCGGGAGGTCAAGACGCTGGCGGGCCAGACACGCGATGCGGCGGCGGAGATTGCGCGGCGGATCGACCATATCCGCGTGACCGTCGGCCATGTCGCGCAGGGCCATGCGCATATGGATGCGGCGATCGCGACGGCGGATCGGCTTTCGGCCTCCGTCTTTACGGCGGTGGCGCGGCATGGCGCATTCAGCCGGGCGATTGCGGACAGCGTGGCGGAGGCGGGCGAGGCGAGCGGGCATGTCCGCGCCAGCGCCAGTCAGATCAGCGTCAATGCGGGCGATGCGGTGGCGGATGCGCAGGCGATGCGCGACGCGGCGAGCCGCCTGTCGGAAGAGGCGCATCGGCTGGATGACCGCGCCAGCGCCTTCATCCGCGCAATTCAGGCCGCCTGAAGGGAAAAGGGCTGGCTTCGGGCGGAATTCGGGTTAGGCTCTCCTTCCAGAAAGAAGGAGAGGATGCATGCTCGTCATGTTCGTGGGCGCCGACCGGACCGAAACCGCCGTCAATGCCGCGCAGGTCACCTTCGTGTCATCGGTGACGGACGGCACCCGCATCCGCTTCGGAGAGGGACGCAGCGTCACCGTGATCGAGCCGATCGCCGAGGTGATGGAGCGGCTCAACGTGATATTGCGGCGGGACGATTAGCGGGCTGCTCCGGCGGTTTGTCTTGGCATGGCCGATCATCACGCCGGATAGCTGATCGCCATCACCTCATATTCCCGCTCGCCCGCGGGCAGCACCACGCGGCGCAGGTCGCCCACGGCAGCGCCGCGCAGGGCGCGGGCGATGGGCGTGCTCCAGCCGATGCGGCCGGCGGCGGCGTCCGTCTCGTCATTGCCGACCAGCGTGACGGTGCGGTGGTTGTCGTCCTCGTCCGCGATGGTGACGGTGGCGCCGAAATAGACCTTGCTCTTGTCGGGCTGCTGGCGTGGGTCGACCACCCTGGCGTCCTTCATCTTGCGCGAGAGGCGCTTCAACTGGCCGTCGATCTCGCGCATCCGCTTGCGGCCGTAGAGATAGTCGCCATTTTCGCTGCGGTCGCCATTGCCGGCCGCCCAGCTTACCACTTCCACGATCTTCGGGCGCTCGACTCCCAGCAGCTGGTCATATTCGGCGCGCAGCTTCGCGAAACCTTCCGGAGTGATATAGTTGGGATGGGGAGTGCTCATGCCCCGCCCATAGCGCAAGTTCAGCCCGGCGTCTGCTTGCCGAGATATTTGGACAGCGGCGTCGTCGTGCCCCGGAAGCGGGCGCGCTGCGGGTTCATCGCCTCATAGACCACGGCGTTTTCCAGCACGCGCTGGACATAGTTGCGCGTTTCGAAAAGCGGAATCTGCTCGATCCAGCGCAGCATGTCGGCGCCGGGCAGGCGCGGGTCGCCATTGGCGGCGATCCAGCGGTTCACATTGCCCGGCCCGGCATTATAGGCCGCCACCGCCAACGGATAGCTGCCGCCATAATAATCGAGCATCCGCTGGAAATAGGAGGAGCCGAGCATGATGTTGTAACTGGGATCGTTGAGCGAACTGGCGTCATAGCTCATTCCCAGCTTCCCCGCCTGTTCGCGGGCGGTGCCGGGCATCAGTTGCATCAGCCCGCGTGCGCCCGCATGGCTGACGATCTGCCGGTCGAACTGGCTTTCCTGCCGGGCAATGGCGTGGACCATCGTCCAGTTATATTGCGCCTCCGACGGCACGGGCACGCGGGGAAAGGCGCTTTCGCCATAGCCGGTGAGGCCGCTCGACACGGCGCGGCGGCCGACCATCACGCCCATGTCGGGTCGTCCGATGCTCTGCGCGAGTTCGACGGCGAGATAATGGTCGGCATCGCTGTCGGCATTATTGGCGATGGCGCGGGCGAATTTGCTCTGATCTTCCCAATAGCCCATCTGGCCCAGCGCCTTCACCGCCCGGACGACCGAGCGGTTGGCGAAGGCCGTGCGTTCCGCGGCGGAGATTTCGACCGGACGTTCCACAGTCGCTGGGGCAGGGATCGGCCGGCCCAGCCGTTCGAGCGCAAGCTGGCCGTAAAACTGGTCCGGAAAGGCCCCCGCGCGGGCGAAATAGCTGTTCGCGGTCGCAGCGTCGCCGGCCTGGAGCGCGGCGCGACCCGCCCAGTAGAAGCCCTTGGACTGGGTCTGCGGCGACTTGGCGGCTGTGGCGTAGCGGCGGAACATCTCCATCGCGTCCAGCGGCTTGCCAAGGTTGTAGAAGGCCGTCGATCCCGCCAGCCAGGCAAGGCTGGTATAATCGTCGCGCTCGCCAATGGGCCGGCTGTTGACGTCGGTGCCGGGCAGATAGGCGTCGTCCAGCTTGCTGGCGATGCCGTAGGCGAAGCTCCACTGGCTGTCATTGGCGGCGGCGCGCGCCTGCGTCAGCAGCGTTTCATACCATTTTTCCGCGTCGCCGGGACGGAAGGTCAACGCCGGACGGTTGGCGAGATATTGGCGGCCGGCGATCCAGTTGCCCGTGTTGAGCAGCCATGTCGCCTTGTCCGCGACGAATCCGGCGTCGGTCGCGCCCACGGCCTCCGCCAACTGCATCTTCATCGCCGCGTCGGGCGCCTTCTGGCGGAAGGCGATGCGCGCCTCATAGACCGGGCGGCGGGCCGGCGAGACATAGGCAAGCCTCCGCTGCGCGCCCATGACGTCGCCCTTCCACAGCAGCGCGTCGGCGCGCAGGTCATGCTCCACCGATGTCCATCCCGCGCCGAAGAGCGAAAGCAGCCGCGCCTCGTCATCGGGGGAAAGCGTGCCGCCGACCCACGCGTTGCGCGCGGCGACCCGCGCCTCGCCCATGCGGCCCTGCTGCATCAGCGCCAGCGCATAGCGGGCATTGCCGGTTGCGGTGCGCGGCGGGAAGCGGGTGAAGAAGGCGATGACTTGCCCGGGATCGTAGCTGTTGGGATTGATGCCGGTTTCCGCCAGCCGCCGCATCCGGTCCTCGCCCGGCCAGCCGGGATTGGCCATGATGAAGCTCATATAGGTGGAGGAGCCCAGGCCATCGCTCTGCTGGAGCGCGCGCCACTGGCTGATCGTGCCGGAGATCGAGGGATCGCTCGCCACGCCGATTCGGCTTTGGGCGCGCTGCCACGGGCTGGGCTCGCTGGAGCTTGGAACAGGCTGCACCACGGCGCCGGGCGGATAGGCCGCGGCTGGCGCGGGGCCGGTGGTTTCGGTCTGGGCGCTGGCGCCGGCTGTGAAAAGCAAAAGAGCAATCAGTGGCATACGAACCGTGAGGGCTTCCGGGGCAGTTTCAAGACAGGAGAGCGATACCCTACTGGACATTATCGCAATTGCATCCTTATCAGGCCCTGAATGACGCGCTATAGCGCGCCGTTCGCGTGTTTCACGCTATCATGCCCCGGAATCCCGGTGAATTGAAGGAGTTTGTTGCATGTTTTCCGGGTCGATTCCGGCACTGATCACGCCCTTCCGCAACGGGGCGGTGGACGAGGCGGCTTTTCGCGCCTTCGTCGACTGGCAGATCGGGGAAGGCAGCAGCGCGCTCGTCCCTTGCGGCACGACGGGCGAAAGCGCGACCATGACGGTCGAGGAACATAATCGCGTCATCGCCATCTGCGTCGACCAGGCGGCGGGCCGCGTGCCGGTGATCGCGGGTTGCGGTTCCAACGACACCCGCATCGCGCTGGAGCATATGTTCGCGGCGCAGGCGGCGGGGGCCGATGCGGCGCTGGTGGTCGCGCCCTATTACAACAAGCCCAATCAGGAGGGGGTGTACCGGCATTTCGCGCATCTGGCGGAGCGCTGTTCGCTGCCGATCATCCTCTATAACGTGCCCAGCCGCACGATCACCGACATCGGCGTGCCGGTCATCCACCGCCTGTCGGAGGAATTTCAGACCATCGTCGGCATCAAGGACGCCACCGGGAATCTGGGGCGGGTCAGCGCACAGCGCCTCGCCTGCCGGGCCGATTTCTGTCAGCTTTCCGGCAATGACGAAACGGCGCTGGGTTTCAATGCGATGGGCGGCAGGGGCTGCATTTCGGTCACGGCCAATGTCGCGCCGCGCCTTTGCGCCGAATTCCAGCGGGCAATGGCAAACGGCGACTGGCATGGCGCCCTTGCGCTTCAGGATCGTCTCTACCCCCTGCATGATGCCCTGTTCAGCGATTCTTCACCCGGCCCGGTCAAATATGCCCTTACGCGCGTTCGGCCCGACATGTCCGGCGAGGTCCGCCTGCCGATCACCTGGCCGTCGGAATCGAGCCGTGCCGCCGTCGACCGGGCTCTGGAGATCGCGGGACTGGTTTGATCGTCCCGCGGGCCTATATGGTGAAGCGAGTTAGTTAGAGAATAATGGCCCGTCCCCGTCCCGAAGCCTTCGACAAGAAGAAGATCGTCGCCGAGAACCGGCGCGCCCGTTTCGAATATTTCCTGGAGGATGTGTTCGAGGCTGGGATCGCCCTGCAAGGGACCGAGGTGAAGTCGCTGCGCTTCGGCGAGGGCAATATCGCGGAAAGCTATGCCGAGGTGAAGGGCGAGCAGGTGTGGCTGGTCAACAGCAACATCCCCGAATTCAGCCATGGCAACCGCTTCAACCATGAGCCCAAGCGCCCCCGCAAGCTGCTGCTGCACCAGCGGGAGATCGCCCGCATGCATGGCGCTGTCGAGCGCAAGGGAATGACGCTGGTGCCGCTGTCGATCTATTTCAACAGCCGGGGCAAGGCGAAGGTCGAGCTGGCGCTGGCCAAGGGCAAGAAGACCCATGACAAGCGCGACACGATCAAGGAACGCGACTGGAAGCGCGATCAGCAGCGCATCATGAAGGCGCATCGCTGATGGACAACAGGCTCTCCCGCTGGTGGCACGCCAATGCGCCTACCCGCGAATCGCTGGAAAACAACCGCTTTTTGGCCCCGGTGGCGCACCGGGTGCTGGAACCCTCGCTGTGGCGCTTCACCCGGCGTTCGGTGCCGCGCGGCGTGGCATTGGGGCTGCTGGTCGGCATCTTCCTGCTGATCCCCGGCGTGCAGATCGCGGGCGCGGCGCTGCTGGCGCTGCCGTTCCGGGCGAACATCCCGCTGGCGGCGGCGATGACCTTCCTCTCCAATCCCGCGACCACGCCGCTGTTCCTGATGGCGTCGGTCTATATGGGCAACTGGCTGCTCGGACGGTCGGCGGATGCATCGGGCTTCATGGCGCTGATCGACCGGCATGCGTCGATCCGCGAATGGTGCGCCTGGCTCTTTTCGGAGGCAGCGCCCGCCATGCTGCTGGGGCTGGCGCTGATTTCCCTGGCTTTTGCGGTGGTCGGCTACTTCCTGGCCGACTGGATCTGGCGTCATCGCATGGGCCGGAAATGGCATGCCCGCAAATTGAGGATTGGCAAGGCACGCGAAAGCAGCGCATTGGAGGAGGTCGCTTCGGCCTGACCGGCGGGAGCGGGCAGTCCATTGTGAATGCAGGGGGATAGCCGGGCCGTGTCCGCGCGTGTGATCAGGGATGGAGACGCCTGGGCGGCCGACAGGTCGTCGCCCCTGGCCCTGCCGCTGCTCATCCTGCTGGCGCTGATGTCCGCCGGGCTGGTGGTCTATGCCGCCGGCAACTGGGCGCTGGGCGCCGGGTTCGGCGCCGCGCTGCTGGCCGGAGCGGCGCTGCTGGGGTGGTATCGCCGGCTCTATCCGCAGGAAGTGGCCGTGGGTGAGGCCGTGCCCGACTGGACGGTGGCGCGCGCGGCGGCGGATGCCTCCAACATGGCGATCGCCGTCACCGATCGCGCCGGGCGGCTGGTCTGCGCCAGCGACCTGTTCGGGGAATGGTTTCCCGGTTTCCCCACGCCGCCCCATGTCACCGGCGACAGCAGCCTGTCCGACAGTCTGGGCAACGCCGCCCGCGCCGCCTGGCGCGACGGCGAGGCGCGGGTGGAAGGGATCGTGCAGGGTGCGCTGCGACTGGATGCCTTCCTCTGCCGCACCGGCCGGTCGGAGGATTATCTGCTGTGGCGCTTTTCCCCGGTGCGCCAGCCGAGCGCGCTGGACGATGTGCACCGCCTGCTGACCGGGGAAGCCGGGCGGCAATTGGGCGAAGCGGGCATCATGGCGGTGATGATCGGCGGGGAGGGGCGCATCCGGGCCGCCAACGGCGCCTTCCTGCTGCGCGCCGCCGGACGGATCGACGCCAATATCACCGGGCGCGATTTCGCCGCCCACATGCGGGTGGACGACAAGGCGCGGCTGTTCCTGGCGCGGGAGGAATCGGGCGGCATTCCGCTGCGGCTGCTGCAGGTGCCGCTGAAGCGCGCCGCCCAGCCGGCGGGCGCGCAATCGGGTGCGCAGGATGGGCCGATGCTGCTGCTGCTGATCGACGAGCCGGCGGGCAATGCGGGCGGCACGTCGGCGCTTTCCTATATCGAGACGCTGTTGTCGCTGCTGCCCTTCGGCCTCGCCATGGCGGATCGCGACGGTCGCGTCCTGTTCATGAACAAGGCCTTTTCGCGAGCGGCGGGCGTTAAGCCCGAGGAGAAGCCGAGCTATCCCGGCGACCTGGTGGTGCGGGAAGATCAGGCGGCGGTGGCCGACGCCGTGCGGCGCTTTGCGGTCGGGCCGCAAATGTCGGGCGATGTCGCCGTGCGCATGCGCAACCAACCGGACGAGCCGATCGCGCTCAGCCTGGCCGGCGTGCGCGGGCTGGGCGAGGCGGCGGTGCTGCTCTCCCTCAAGGACAATAGCGAGGAGAGCAAGCTCAAGCGCCAGGTCGCGCAGGCGACCAAGATGCAGGCGATCGGCCAGCTCGCGGGCGGCGTCGCGCATGACTTCAACAATATCCTGACCGCGATCATCGGCCATTGCGACCTGATGTTGATGCGCCATACGCCGGGCGACAGCGATTATGACGACATCCAGCAGATCAAGTCGAACAGCAACCGCGCGGCGGGGCTGACGCGGCAGTTGCTCGCCTTCTCGCGCCAGCAGACGTTGCGGCCGCAGATATTGCAGTTGCCCGACATCGTCGCGGACGTCTCCAACCTGCTGAAGCGCCTGCTGGGCGAGAGCGTCAAGCTGGAAGTCAGCCATGGCCGCAATCTGGGCGCGGTGCGGGCCGATCCCGGCCAGCTGGAGCAGGTGATCGTCAACCTGGCGGTCAACGCCCGCGACGCCATGCCGGACGGCGGCACGCTCAATATCCAGACCTACGGCGTGCCCGCCGCCAAGGTGCGGGAGATGCGGTCGGACATATTGCCGCCAGCCGACTATACGGCGGTGCGGGTGTCCGACACGGGGCTGGGCATCCCGCCCGACATTCTTTCGAAGATCTTCGAACCCTTCTTCACCACGAAGGAACTGGGCAAGGGGACGGGCCTTGGCCTCTCCACCGTCTACGGCATCGTCAAGCAGTCGGGCGGGTTCATCTTCGCGGAATCGGAGCTTGGCCGCGGGGCGAGCTTCGTTATCTACCTGCCCGTCTATCAGGGCGCCGATGTCGATCAGGCCGCCCAGCCCAAGGCGCCCGTGCGCCGCAGCGAAACCTGGGGCACCGGCACCGTGCTGCTGGTGGAGGATGAGGATATGGTGCGCGCCGTCGCGGAACGGGCTTTGTCGCGCCAGGGCTATAAGGTGCTGACAGCCAATGACGGCGAACAGGGGCTGGAAGTGTTGGCCGGAGACGAGAAGATCGACCTGTTGATTTCCGATGTGGTGATGCCGAACATGGACGGTCCATCGATGGTCGCGCGGGCGCGGGCGAGCCATCCGGACCTGCCGGTCTTGTTCATGTCGGGCTATGCCGAGGAACAGTTGCGCAAATCGATCGACATCGCCAATGTGGCTTTCCTTCCGAAACCCTTTTCCGTCAGCCAGTTGGCGGAAGCGGCGCGGGATGCTCTGGCGATGCGTCCTGCGGCGGAATGAATTTGAAGAATGAACTTCCGCGCGGCTTGTCGATTATGCCGGTGGGAAAAGGCCTTTGGGGTTGCGATGGGTAAGATTGGGGACCGCAAGCATGTCTGATGGCAAGACCATCCTGATCGTCGAGGATGAGGCAATGATCGGCATGATGTTGGAGGATTATCTCGACGCGCTCGGATACCGGCTGCACGCCATTGCCGAATCGGTCGATGATGCCTGCGCCAAGGCGCGCGAGGGCGGCTTCGACGCGGCGCTGCTCGATTGCAACCTGCATGGCGAGAAAAGCTGGCCCGTTGCGGACATATTGGCGCAGAGCGGCATACCCTTCGTCTTTGCGACGGGCGGCATGGCGGACGATCTGCCGACCAGCCATGCCGACCGGCCGACCCTGGCCAAGCCCTTCACGATCGGCGCGGTCGAGCGCGCGCTGAACAAGGCGCTGAGCGCCGCATAAGAAAATTTCGTTCCCCTCTTGTTCCATTAGAACAAACAGGATACATGGTGGCCACGCGCCATCCGGACCGGCGCGTTCCGCTTGACAGGGGATAGGCCGATGACCGCAATGCTCTCACTCATCGATTCCAAGAAGACAGGGACAATGGACAGACAGAAAGCATTGGAAGCGGCCCTTTCCCAGATCGACCGTGCCTTCGGCAAGGGGTCGGCCATGAAGCTGGGCAGCCGCGAGAAGATCGAGATCGAGGCGATCTCGACCGGATCGCTGGGGCTGGACATCGCGCTTGGCATTGGTGGCCTGCCGCGCGGACGTATTGTGGAGATTTATGGCCCGGAAAGCTCGGGCAAGACCACGCTGGCGCTGCACGCCATTGCAGAAGCGCAGAAGACCGGCGGCATCGCGGCCTTTGTCGATGCGGAACATGCGCTCGATCCGGGCTATGCGAAGAAGCTGGGCGTCGACATCGACGAACTGATCGTGTCGCAGCCGGATACCGGCGAGCAGGCGCTGGAGATCGTCGACACGCTGGTGCGCTCCAATGCCATCGACGTGCTGGTGGTGGACTCGGTCGCCGCGCTGGTTCCGCGTGCCGAAATCGAGGGCGAGATGGGCGACAGCCATGTCGGCCTGCAGGCCCGCCTGATGAGCCAGGCGCTGCGCAAGCTGACCGGCTCCATCTCCCGCTCGCGCTGTCTGGTGATCTTCATCAACCAGGTCCGCATGAAGATCGGCGTCATGTACGGCAATCCCGAAACGACGACGGGCGGCAACGCGCTCAAATTCTACGCCTCGGTCCGCCTCGACATCCGTCGCACCGGTCAGATCAAGGATCGTGAGGACATTGTCGGCAACGCGACCCGCGTGAAAGTGGTCAAGAACAAGGTCGCGCCGCCCTTCAAGCAGGTCGAATTCGACATCATGTATGGCGAGGGCGTGTCCAAGATTGGCGAACTGCTCGACATCGGCGTGAAGGCTGGGCTGGTCGAGAAGTCGGGCGCCTGGTTCTCCTATGACTCGGTTCGCATCGGGCAAGGTCGCGAGAATGCGAAAACCTTTCTGAAAGAACATCCCGAAATGGCGGACAAGCTGGAAAAGGCGATCCGCGGAAAGACCGAGGAGGTCGCCGAAGGGATGATGGCCGGACCCGAAGCGGAGGATGATGGCGAATAAGCGCTGACGGGCTTTCCGGCCGGATCAACCGGAAGGCTCCAGCGCGGCTCTGCCCGCCTGCCGCTTCACGCACTGAAAAGGCCCGCTGCGCGACTGGCGCAGCGGGCCTTTTACCTTCGGCCCGGGTGTCCGGATGGGATGCCCTATCCATGGAATTCTCTTTGCGGGCAGAGGCGTTGGATGATGATTGGTCATGCTGCCGTCCAACACTCCGCGCCCCTGCAAAGGTTCCTCGAAACAGACAAGTGCCTCATAAGAACCCAAGCCAGACGCTGCCGTGATAGATGAGAGAGACCTGGACTCATGCCTTCAGGAGCGTAGTGAATCTCAGGAATCTCGCCCTGCATTCAGACCCGGTTTCCCGCCCGCAAGCATCCAGCAAAGTCGCCCCTTGAACCCGCCCCCGGACATTTCCATCCGACTGCCGATGGCGTCAATAATCCTTCGAATAGCGCAGATTGGCTGAGGAACCCGCATTGGTGCCGGTCTTCGACAAAAGGCTGAGCGTCTTGGACAGGGAGATTTCGAGCTGGGTGGCGGTGAAACCCTTGGGATCGGTGATCACCTCCACATAGATGTTGTTGGAGATATGCTGTCCGACGGCGAGGGAGGTGCCGCGTCCCGTCGCCTCGTCTCCGCCGACGATGCCGATCCGGTCGACGCCCGAAGCATTTTGCAGCTTGCCCATGGGATTGAGCCCGCCTCCGCCCCCACGCAGACCGTTGAGCGCCGCCGCCAACTGGATCGCCTGGGTGGCCGACAGGTTCGCCACATTGTCCCCGAACAGGATGCGTGCCAATATCTCGTCCTGCGGCAGCGTCGGCGTGGAAACGAAGGCGATGTCGGGCCGTTGCGCCGTGCCGCCCACCGCTATGCCTGCCGTCACATCGTCGATCCGGGTTTCGGCGCGGATCGCCAGCGTGGGATTCATCATCGGTCCGTTGAAGGTGATGATGCCCTGCTCCAGATCGAACTGATGGCCCGAGAAGCTGTAGCGGCCGCGTATCACCTCGATCTTGCCGACCACGCGCGGATCGTTCGCGGTGCCGGTGACGCGCATGTTCGTCTTCCATTCGGAATCGAGGCCCATGCCGGTCACATAGATTTCGTTATCGGCGCGAACGCGCACGTCCAGCTTCCATGGGGTGGGCCTGGCGGCCGCCTGCCGTGCCGCAAGGCGCTGGTCGAGCAGGTCGGTCCCTTCGCCCTTGCGGCGCACGCCCGTCAACTGGCGGATGTCGCTGCCCCCCTGCCAGGCGACGCGGTAGCGCGTTTCCGGAAGCGAAAGGTCGCCCCTGATCAGGCCGCCATTGGCCGGGCTGTTGGTGATGGCCAGCGTGCCGCTGACCACGCTGGTGATCGCTTCGCTGCGGGCGAGGCGGGCGCGGTTCAGCCTCACGGCTATGTTCATCGGATAGCCGCTCTCCGCCGCCAGCCCCACCGTGCCGCTGGCCTGCACCGTGCCTTCGCCTGCCCGCCCGGAAAAGTCGCGCAGGTCGAGCCGGTCATTGGTGAAGCGCCCATCCAGCCGCATCTGCGTGACGCGCGTGCCGAAGGTCTCATTCTCATAGGTCAGGGCATTGGCGCGAACCAGCCCGTTGAGCCGCGGGGCAGTCAGCCGCCCCCCGAAATCCGCAGCTACGGCGATCGGCCCCGTCAATTGCTGGTCGGCTAGCCCGGCGAAGGAAAACAGCACATCGGCCGGCCCGGCATAGCGGATGCCGCCGCCCAAGGGCGCGGATTGCAATTGCTGCGCCCAACTCGCCCCGGGTCCCGGCGGCGCCAGCGTCGCGACGAAACGGCCCAGCGTCGCATTGCCGCGCCGGATGAGGCCGCGCATGTCGCCGCCTGCGCTCGACAGCTTGCCCTCGATTGCCATCGACACCGGATCGGATACGGCGGTCAGGCTGGAACGGCGGAAGTCGTTGATCGCGAGGCGCGTGGTCGCGGTGGGGAAGGCGGAGCCATTCTGCGCGAAATCCAGCGTGCCGGTCGCCTTCCCGCCAATTCCCAATCCCGGAGAGGCCATGTTGACGATGGCGAGGTCGAAATCCTTGAACCGCGCCTGCATCGCCGTCTGCCGGCCGAAGCGCCCCGCCAGGTCGACCCGGCCCTGCGGCAGCACCAGCGTTGAGGGTTCGAGGCGATAGCCTTCCTTCTCGATCCGGATGATGGCAGGCCGGGCGAAGCGGAAGGGGATGTTGCTCGCCCGTCCCTCCAGCGCGACGGCGTAGAGTGTCGGGCGCAACGCGGCGTTCATGGCGATGGAGAAGGGCACGCCGGTCGATCCGTCAGCCACCAACTGAGCCCGCCCGCGTCCGCCGCGATAGTCGATCCGGCCGCGCGCCTTGCGCACGATATAGTCGCCATAGGCGGCGTTCGCCATCTGCACGTCGGCGTTGATCTGCGGCTGTTCGGTCAGCACCATGTTCGCCGTGATCAGCGCCCGGCCGATCACCACATCCGCTTCGCCCGGCAGTTTCGCATTGCTGGCGGTGGCGCTCAACTGCGCGCCCTGCGCCTTGCCCACCGCCATCAGCCGGACCGCGCCGGTGATGCCGGAACCGTTCATGGCAAGTTGCCCGGTGAAGGGACCGGCGGCACTCTGCTGCACGCGGCCGTTCATGTCGATGCCGGCGAAACGCGCCCTTGCTATGTCGATGGTGAGCGGCCCCCTGGCAGTGCGGATCAGCACATTGGCGAAGAAGGGGCCATAGGCGGACCCGCCCGTGGCTTCGAGCCGATAGCCCGCCCCTTCGCCATTCAGCTTCGCCACCACGTCGTAAAGCTGCACGCCGACATTGGGCCGGGCGGCGCGGAGCACGGCATTGGGCCGCTCCATCGTGCCGCGCACGGTCAGCGCCAGCGGGCCATATTGGTTGGACGTCGCCTTGGCGTCGAAGGCGATCCGGCCGTCGGTATCATAGCTGCCCGAACCGCTGTGGATCCGGAAATTGGGCGCCGCGCCTTTCAGGCCGGTGAGGGTGAACTTCCCCTCCGGCGTCATGCCGATGCTGCCGGAGGCGACGGCATTGCCGCCCAGGAAATCGCGGACGGAGGCGTTCTCCCAACGGGCCGTGCGGACGCCGAAACGGCCGGACAGGCCGAAGCCGCCCCGGGGCCCCGGCACCAGCTTCACATCGGTGTTGAGATTGACGATGCCGACGCCGTCGATCCTGTAGTCGTTGACCCGGCCCTTGAGCGCGCCGCGATAGATGGCGTTTTCCATGTCGGCCAGCACGATGGCGGTGGCGTCCACCCGGTCGCTGTCGATCTTCAGATTGTCGCTGATGAGCTTGCCCGCGGCATAGGCGAAGTCGCCCTTCACCCGCAGATTGTTGAGCAGGCCGCCCGCCGCGGCATTGAGGCCGGTGACGCGGCTGGCGGTGGCGCTTACCGGAATGCGGATGCGGTCGGCGTCGATCACGGCGCGCCCGCTGGCCTTCAGATTTTCGATCCCCGTGGCGTCGAAGGCGATATGCTTCGCCGTGATGTCATAGTCGATGAAGGGCGTCGCCATCGGCCCGTCGAGGATCACCGAAGCGCGCACATCGCGGCCCTTCACCTTCTCCATGATCGCGCCGGGGGTGAGCAGGGCGGCGTCGATCCTGAGCGCGCTGAACCGGCTTTGGCCAAGGTCGACCAGACCCTGCGCCGTGGCGGACAGGGCGGGGGATTTCAGCGAGCCTTTGAGGTTCACCCGCCGCTCGTTCAGGCCCGCGAACAGGTCGACGTCAAGCGACGGCGTCGTCAGCCGGTCGACGGTCCCGGCAAAGACCAGCCCGGGCCGCAGCGGGCCCCTGGCGGTGAAATTGCCGTCGCGAGCGGCGAGCGCGATATTCGCCAACTCGCCCTTGCCGGACGTCGCGACCAGCCGCCCGTTCCACGCCTGCCACGTGCCCCGGCCGTCCAGCGTCGCGGTGAAGCCGTCGGTCAGGCCGCTCATCGCCGCGATGACGCCGCCCTTCGGCGCGGTCAGCGTGCCCTTCATGGACAGGCGGTTCTGCGCGGGCACGGCGTCCAGATTGGCCTGCAGGCGGTCGCCGCTATCCACCACCGCATTGGCCGACAATATGGCGCGGCCGTCCGCGATGTGGGTCACGCCGTCGATGGCGATCTCCCGCTTCTGGCCGATCACCGGCCTGGCGACGAGGAACCTCGCGATCTTCAGCCGATCGACGTCGATGTCGAGGTCGGGCAGGATCGGCGCATTGGGATCGCTTTTCGTCACGTTGAACTGCGGGCTGCGCGCCAGCACCACCAGCGGGCTTTCCAGCAGCCGCACCGAAATATGGTTGTCGATGTAGCGGAACGGGCTCCATACCACATGGACGCGCGGGGAGGCGGCGAACGGCCCCTTGGGATCGCGCAGCACCAGGTCGTGGATCACCATGTCGCTGTAGATCGACCCTTCGATCCGGCCGACCGATATGCCCATGCCGGATTCCAGCTTCAGCGCGGCGATCTGTCGGATCAGGAATTTCTTGCCCGGCTGGGTGTTCAGGAACAGCAGCAGCCCGGCGACCAGTACGATCAGGGCGACGACCAGTCCGACGACCCACAGGACGATCCTCTGCCAGAGGGGACGCCTGACGACGACAGTGGCGGTTTCCTGGGCCATCAGAATGCCTGTCCGATGCCGATATAAAGCGCGAACTTGGATTCGCCCGGCTGCCGGTTGATCGGCATGGCTATGTCGGCGCGGAAGGGACCGAAATTGGTGTAGAAGCGGCCGCCGACGCCCACGCCGTACCGGATGTCGGAAAATTGCGGCATGGAACTTTCATAGACCTGGCCCGCATCGACGAAGGCGACCACGCCATAGTCCCCGAAGCGGTAGCGGCCCTCGACCGCGAATTCATTGACGGACCGGCCGCCGATGGGATCGTTGTTCGCGTCCTTCGGCCCCAGTTCCTGATAGCCATAGCCGCGTACCGACCCGCCCCCGCCGGCATAGATCCGCCGTGAGGGCGCCACATCGTCGCGCTTCACCCCGCTGATCGTGCCGACCCGCGTGCGCGCGGCGATCACCAGGCTGTCCGACAAGGGATAATAGCCGGTGAGGTCGAATGTCGCGCGCAGATAGGGGGAGAAGCTGCCCTGCAACGATCCTTCCGGTTCCGCGCGCAGATTGGCGCGAAAACCCCTGGTCGGGTTCAGCAGGTCGTTGGACCGGTCATAGCCGAGTTGCACCGGCAGGCCGCCGATGAAATAGGTCCGCCGCGTCTTGTCCGCCGTCGCCGGATCGACCACCACCTGTTCGTTGGTCAGCAGCACTTCCGCGCCATAGCTGTAGGTCCAGCGCTTCTGGAAGATCGGCGTCGACTGCCGCGACCAGCCGATGTTGAGACCTGCCGTATAGGCTTCATAGGCGTCGTAATTCTGGTGATTGAGCGTGATGCCGGTCTGGAAGGTCTTGTCGCGCTTGCCCGCATTGGATCGGCGGAAGGTGCCCGACGCGCCCTGTTCCTGCGTTCCGGCGATCACGCTGGCGATCAGCGCGCCTTCGGGCGGGAAGAGGTTGCGGTGGGTCCATGTTGCCTCCGCGCGGAAGCCCTGGCCGGTGCCATAGCCCAGCTCACCCGCCAGCGTGCGCGGCCTGCCGGCCTCCTGCGCGACTTCCAGGTCGACATATTCGGTGCCGTCCGGTCCCGGCTCGCTGGTCCTGACCGGATCGACCGAGATGCTGGAGAACAGCCCCGTCGCCACCAGCGCCCGGCGAAGGTCGTCGACCTTGCGGCTGTCGTAAAGCTCGCCCGGCCGGAAGCGGCTGATGACCTTCATATGATCGGCGCCGAAGGCCTGCTTCTCGCCCGTGGTGGTGATCCCCCGGAACGATCCGCGCGGGCCCGTCTCCACCGCCAGGGTATAGTCTCCCGTCACCGTCGCGGGGTCGAGCAATATGTCGCGCTGCCCGACCTTCGCGAAGGGATAGCCATTTTCCGGCAGCTTGACGCCCACATTGGCCTCCGCCCCCTCGACCGCCGCCGCGACGATATAGTCGCCGGTCTTGAGCGGCAGGCTGTCGCGGATCAGGCCGGGCGGCACGGTCGGCCCGGCGTTGATGACGATGTCCCCGATCCTGTAGCGCTTGCCCGGCGTGACCGAGAGGACGGCCTTCAACGCCCCGTCGCCTGATTGGTCGAGCGATGCGAGCGCGGTCGCGTCATAATAGCCCTCAGCATAGAGCAGCCTTATGGCGAGCGCCTCATCCTCATGGGCCCGGGCCTGCACCATTGCCGCCGTGTCGGCCTTGCCGCCGCCGTCGATCAGGGCGGAGGAATCGCGGAACGCCGGCTCCAGCCCGGTCTTGCCGAAGCCTTCCAACGCCACCGAATAACGCACCGCCTGGGTCTTTTCATCGGGGTTGCCGTCAGTCGCGACCTGCGTCGGCACCTGCACGCTGTCGAGCGGCGGCAGCGGCTGGGCCAGTTCACGCTCCTCCTGCGGCTCGACCGCCGGGGGCAGTTGCTGCGCCGCGCCGGCTTCGGGCATCTGCTGGTCGATCCACTGGTCTATGGAGGGCAGCGGCGCGCCGGCGCCCGTTGGCGTTTCCCCCGTCTTGGGCAGGCGCGCCTCGAACTCGCTGTCGGGCAGGATCGGTTCTTCCTGCTGTTGCGGCGAAGGCGTCTGCGCCATCAGGGGGAGGGGAGAGGCCGCCATCATCATCAGACCCAAGGCTCGCCGGACCCGCTTCTGCCTTGAACCCATGGAAACCCGCTTTGCCCCTTTTGTCCTTCGCCCGTGCAGGGCGCGAACAGCCAATACGCGCAAGCGGTTGCTTCGGTTCCGCCTGCGTCATGAAGGCAGGTGCTTCCCTCCGAATCCCAACCGGTCTAGACCGGCGGCATGACCATCGCGCTCAACATTACCCGCTCTATCCTTGGCCAGCCCTGGCGGTGGCGCGGGGGCAATGGCGATGGGCGCGATCCCGGTTATCGGCCCGACGATCTGGTCACGCAATTGCTGCTGGCGCGCGGTTGCCCGCGTGAGGCGGTGGAGGCGCACCGCAACCCCACCATCCGCCATTTCATGCCCGACCCCAGCCTGTTCCGAGACATGGACGCCGCCGCCGAACGGCTGGCCGACGCGGTGGTGCGCGGGGAGGATGTGCGCATCTTCGGCGATTATGATGTCGACGGCGCGACCAGCGCGGCGCTGCTGATACGCCTGCTGCGCGATCTGGGGCTGGCGGCGCGGCCCTATATTCCCGACCGGCTGATGGAGGGATACGGCCCCTCCGGCGAGGCGCTGGTGCGGCTGGCGGGCGAGGGGGCGACGCTGATCGTCACGGTGGACTGCGGCGCGCAGGCGTTCGAGGCGCTCGCCATGGCGAAGGCGGCAGGGGTCGATGTCGTGGTGGTCGACCATCATAAATGCGCCGCCGCCCTGCCCGAAGCGCTGGCGCTGGTGAACCCCAACCGCCTGGACGAAGCGGAGGAAGCGGCGGCGCACGGTCATCTGGCGGCCGTGGGCGTGGCCTTCCTGCTCGGTGCGGCATTGATCCGCGTGCTGCGCAGGCGCGGCTGGTTCGACCGGCGTGCCGAGCCGCCCTTGATGGAACTGCTCGACATCGTCGCGCTGGGCACGGTGGCGGATGTGGCGCAACTGAAGGGCCTCAACCGCGCCTTCGTCGCGCAGGGGCTGAAGATCATGGCGAAGCGGCGCAATATCGGCCTTTCCGCCCTGATCGACGCCAGCCGCCTGACGCGGGCGCCGCTGTGCCACGATCTGGGCTTCGCGCTTGGCCCGCGCATCAATGCGGGCGGGCGCGTGGGCAAGGCGGATCTGGGGGTGCGGCTGCTGATCACCGACGATCCGGCGGAAGCGGCGAAGATCGCGCAGGAGCTGGACCGGCTCAATGAGGAACGCCGCGCCATAGAGGCGGCGGTGCAGGCGGAGGCGGAGGAACTGCTCGCGGCGCAGGGCAATCGGGCGGTGGCGCTGGTGTCGGGCGCGGGTTGGCATCCCGGCGTGATCGGCATCGTCGCCGGGCGCATCAAGGAGAAGGCGGGGCGCCCCGCCATCGTCGTCGCCCTGGATGAGGAAGGCGTCGGCAAGGGGTCGGGCCGCTCCATCTCCGGCGTCGATCTGGGCGCGGCGATCCTGGCGGCGAAGGACAGCGGCCTGCTGGTCGCGGGTGGTGGTCATGCCATGGCGGCGGGCCTGACGGTCGCGGCGGACAAGGTGGATGCGCTGGCCGACTTCCTCGACGAACGGCTCGCCAACGCGGTCGCCAGGGCGCGGGACGACCGGGCGCTGCTGATCGACGCCGTGCTGGCGCCTGCGGGGGTCAATCCGGATTTTGTTGCCGCCATCGACGCCGGCGGTCCCTATGGGGCGGGGTGGCCTGCGCCGCTCATCGCCTCCGGCCCGATGCGGGTGGTCAAGGCCGATGTCGTCGGCAACGGCCATTTGCGCGCGATCATGGCGGGCGACGATGGCCGGTCGATCAAGACCATCGCCTTCCGCCAGGCGGAATCCGATCTGGGCCAGGCCATTCTCGGCGCGCCGCGCGACCGGCGCCTGTGGATAGCGGGCCGCGCGAAGATCGACGATTGGGGCCCCCGTCCTGCCGCCGAACTGCATCTGGAGGATGCCGCCTGGGCCGATTGAGAAGCGGATCGGCAAATTTTCGCCCCGCGCTCTTTTCATGACGAAAAGGGGGTTGACCGTTCCGGAGCCACCGCCTAATGCCCGCCTCGCTTCGCAGCGACGCCCAAGCGGACCTGCATGTGGCCCCTTCGTCTAGCGGTCTAGGACGCGGCCCTTTCACGGCTGAAACACGGGTTCGATTCCCGTAGGGGTCACCAGTCAAGCTATTTATAGCATTGATTTTGTGTGATAAATTAAAAAGTACCCGAAACCGATACCACAAGCGTTCCCACATTTTCCGTGGGGTTTAATGGTATGCTTCAGAACGTCCTAGGACAGAATCGATCATATTTCTGATCTGCTTCTCCTGAACGGCCGCGTTTTCGGTTCCTATCGCGACACCATCTGATCGCAAGGTATGGTCCAATTCCAACTGAGAAGTTCCAGCAATATACTGCGAAAGCTCCTTTCGTCGGAGCATAATATTCTTGATGACTGAGAGCCCCACGCCAACATTCGTTGACCTGTGTTTAGGCCGTTGATCTTCCCAATAGTGCCATCGAACGCGGCGGCTCCCCATCCCCAGGATTTCCGCCGCGCTCCAAATGGACATTAGAAACGATAAGCGGCGCCCACCAAGATTTGATGGCGGTCGAATTTGCTCGGCCCTTCTCCAAGATCAGAATATCGGTACTCCAGGCGGGCCGATATGTGATCGGTGATCAGTCTCTCGGCGCCACCGCCGATCATCCAGCCATCCAGGTTGTCAGATGAAGAGATTCGCTTGGAATCCACTGTCGCGGTCGTACGCACACGGGCGTTGCTGTACCCGCCGCGCACATAGAGCAGCGTCTGGGGCGTTACGAGATAACCCACTCGGGCTGTCAGATCGAAGGCGTATTTGGGGTTGACGCGTATCGAGGCCGCCGCCGCCGACGCCCCGAACTCATCGGACGCGGCAATATTGAACTCTGCCTGAGCACCGAGCACGACATGCGGCACCACTTCGTAGTCATATGCGAGGAACCCGCCGGCCACGAACGCATCGGTCGACTGGTCGATGGCCGGCGTTCCATCCTTTCCTTTGGGAAGACCCACGTCAGTATTGTTCCAGCCCGCCTGGATGCCAATTGAGGGGCCGCTGAAATCCTGCGCTGAAGCCTGGATCGACCAACCGGCTAGGGCAGCGGCGATGAATAGACGGATTTTCATTTGTTCAATCTCCTAGATCACTAGCAATCACGGCAACTGCTACGTGTGCCGGGGAGATTGATAGGGTCGGACCAGAGTTTCTGGATTGTTCGATCGGCTGGATTGCTTTCTTGATGTGGCGTCGTTTGCCTAAACTTCGGTATAGCGGCCGGGGTCCGAACAGGCCTGAACAGAATGCTGCGCGACGAGAGCCTGTGCGGACATCATCCGCACGCTGACGGGCCATCGACCTTGCGGCTAGTCCCGGCATACCATCGAACAGGCGAGCCAGAACCATAGCAGAATGGCTGGATCCCACCCACTTCGCCAGCTTGCCCTCGGATCACTGAGGCAGGTCTGATGAAATCAAGACAGCAGACATCCACCCGGCATCGATCGAGGACGACAGGGAGTCCCTGGGATAGGCTCGCTCGTGGGCAGCTATCCCTTCTGGCGCTTCCAGCTGCAATGGCGGGCGTCATTTCATGGCACACCTTCGCTTCCTTGGGTGATCTGCCCTTATCCCTCGTCTTGGGCAGTGTGGGGTTCGTCATCCTCACGCCCCTGATCGCTTCCATGAGCGACCGGGATCGAAATCGGCATATCAAATGAATAAGCGGCGGCTGGTGCTCGACGGCCTTGTCACGCTCGTGACGATCGCCATGCGACTTTCACCACTCGAGCGAGAAATGCTGGCTGTCGCGCTGCTTGCATTACACGATAGGCTTTGGCCTTCGGGGCTATTGCGAACCGACCAACAGATCCATTCTTCAGGCGGTCGCCGGTTCGGGCTTCGCAGGCGATCACTGTCTGCTCCCAGTCCCGGCGGCCGTGATACCCGGACCGACGAACGGTCGTGCGAGGCGGCGGCGAACATATTCGTCGATCCGCCAAGTGCCTGAACCTTTCGTGAGAATATTCTGACCTGCACTGCCCTTTACGCTTCAGGAGGCTCACGGCTCTGTTCCAAAGGATAGATCGGCATAGCCATTGGCGTGCAGCTGCTAGTCTCCCGCACGATAGCGGACCGGCGAGGCGTTCGCGATCCTTCCTTCAGCTTCCAGGTTCTGTCGTAGCCGACCCGCGGAAGCCAGGGATTCACCGTCGCTGCTCACTAGGAGATATCGCATGGCACAGCATATTGTTATCATTGGAGCCGGTTTCGCCGGTCTCATGGCCGCACTTTCGGCCGCGCGCTTGCGTGATGAAAAGGGTGCATCGCCCGACGACATGAAAATCACTGTGATTTCTCCGGAACCGGCGCTGGTCGTTCGGCCGCGCCTCTACGAACGTAGCCCGGAAACGATGGTCGCGCCGCTGGGCGAGTTGTTCGCATCGACGGACATCGGCTTTCATTCCGGGACCGTGGACAGGCTTGACGCCCAGCTCGGAACGGTCACGGTAACGGGTGCGGATGGAAAGTCCTCGAGCCTGTCCTACGACCGATTGATCATTGCGTCAGGGAGCCACGGTTTTCAGCCCCCCATACCTGGTCTTTCCGAATTTGGTCACAACGTGACAGATCTCGAAGGCGCGATGGCACTCGACAAGCATCTGCATGCTCTTGCGAGCAAGCCTTCCTCGCCAGCCCGCAATACCGTGGTGGTCGGCGGCGGAGGGTTCACCGGAATAGAAGTGGCGACCGAAATGCCGGATCGGCTCCGAGAGATTCTCGGTCGGGACGAACCAGTGCGCATAGTCATCGTGGAGCGAGGACCCGTAGTCGCTCCGGATATGGGAGCCGAACCGCGCCCCTATATCGAGACCCGGCTACGCGATATCGGTGTTGAAACGGTGCTCGGCTCGGGCATTGCCCGCATCGATGCAGATGGGGTCACGCTCGAGAATGGCGATCAAATCGAGGCGGGCACCGTGATCTGGTCAGCGGGCATGCGCGCGTCGCCGCTAACCTCTCAATTACCCGCCGATCGCGATAATCTCGGACGCATTCTCGTCGATGCCGATCTGCGTGTACCTGGCTATCCGCACATTTTCGCCGCAGGCGATACGGCGAAAGCAGCGACGGACCAGGACGGCCATTTCTCGGTGATGTCATGTCAACACGCACGTCGACTGGGTTCCTTCGCTGGCCACAACGCCGCAGCCGATCTTCTTGGCGAGCCTGTGCTTGCCTATGATCAACCTGCCTACGTCGTCTGTCTCGATCTCGGTCCCGACACTGCCATTTTCACGCGAGGCTGGGCGCCCCGGAGGGTGGAACTTACAGGCGCTGACGCCAAGAAAGTCAAAATGGATATCAACGCGGTGTGGATCTACCCGCCGGCAGCAGAGCGGCAAGCTGCATTCCAGAATGCCTATGACGCCCGCACGGTCGATTTCTGAAAATCCCGGGCCGGTCGGGTGGAGCGTCCGGCCGGCCCTCCACAGACAATTGAAGCTGGAACCATTCATGCGAATTTGTGTCTTTTCCGGGTCGAGCCATGGATATTCGCTGGAATATCAAGGTGCTGCGACGGCGCTGGGCCGGCTGCTGGCCCGCAATTCCATCGAGCTTGTCTATGGTGGAGCCGCCGTCGGGTTGATGGGTGCCGTTGCCGACGCTGTACTCGCTGAGGGCGGTCGGGTGACGGGAGTCATCCCGCAAGCGTTGGTAGACAAGGAGGTCGCTCACCTTGGCCTGACCGACCTGCGTGTCGTGCATTCCATGCACGAGCGAAAGGCTCTGATGGCAAATCTTTCGGACGGTTTCATTGCTTTACCCGGAGGCATTGGCACATTTGAGGAACTGTTCGAGGTTTGGACATGGGCACAGCTAGGAAGCCACTCCAAGCCTTGCGCCCTCCTGAACATACTGGGCTTTTATGACCGGCTGCTGGAGTTTCTGGACCAGGTGGTTGAGCAAGGCTTCCTGAAGGCTGTGCATCGCCAGATGTTGCTCGTGGAGGAAGACGCGGCCCCTTTGCTCCGCGCCATCCGGCAATATCACGCGCCTGCCGAAACCAAATGGATCAGGCCGACTGAAACCTGATCCGCAAGGCACGTCGTCGGGATGTTCGGAGCGACCAGAGCGTGACCGCTACACCTCTTTCTCTCGGCTGGCCTGCTTCTGAACTTGGCGCGGCGTTACGCCCGTAATCCGGCGAAAGGCAAAGCCGAAAGCGCTTTCCGAACCATAGCCGGCGCGCGCGGCAACGGCGGTAATCGTTGTGCCCGGTTGAGCGAGCGCCTTCTGAGCGAGCGCGATGCGCAATCTTGTCAGATATCCCATCGGCGGGAGGCCAACGGCCGATCTGAATCGTGCGGAAAAGCGCGAGCGTGAGAGGCACGCGACGCTCGCAAGATCCTCGATCCGCCAGTTTCTCTCCGGATCCTGATGAAGCGCCCTGAGCGATGCACCGATCCTGGGATCGGCTAACGCAGCAAGCCAGCTGCCAACCTGGCCACTAGGTATGTTTCGGATCATTTCGATGAAGATCATCTGCATGATGGTCGCGGCCATCACCGACGCGCCAATGGACCCCGAGGAGAGTTCCTCCTCCAGCCTGTCGACAAGCCAGCGCAGGCGGACGGCAGCCGGTTCATCCGCATGGATCACGATAACCGGTGGCAGGGCATCGGCCAGGAAACCGGCGGTGGCCGGAAGGTCCATACGGCCCCCGAGGCAATGAAAATCAGGCCCGGGTCCTGTGTCCAGCCAGGCGCAATCATTGGCCTTCACACCGGCAAAAACATCCTCCGCCGCCTTGGGTATTCGGTCGAGGTCGGTCCCGATGATGAAAGGCAGGTTCGCACCGACGAGAAAACAACTGCCTTCTTCCAGCGCCCACCGCGCCGCGCCGACTTCGAGCTGGCATTGTCCCCCCTTGATGATGTTGCATTTGAGCGCACCCACAGGAGCCACCCGGACGGCCCAAAGCCCTCTTGCCCTGAGCCCGGATGACATAACGGCGCGCGCATCGATGAGAGACAGTATCTGCGACAAGGGATCTTCGAGCGATGCAGGATTATCTCTATATGAATCGGGATTTTCAGCCATGGATTATCCCCAATCCGCTTCCCATTGTTCCTGTCAACTGAGACAGGAGATTTTGAATGCCTTCTTCACAAAAGCCCCTGGGCACCGGCTTTGGACCGTTCACCACGGCTGCGGAGGTCGCGAATGGCGTCGACCTTTCGGGAAAGACCGCCATCGTGACGGGCGGGGCGTCCAATCTTGGCCGGGAGACCGTGCGAATCCTTTCTTCGAAAGGAGCGCGCGTGCTGGTGCCGGCGCGCGATCCCGATGCAGCGCGAGAGGCGATGTCGGATCTGCCGGATGTGGAACTGGTCCCGATGGACCTGCTCGACCCATCATCGATCGACAGTTTCGCGGCCGGGGTGATCGACAAGTTGGGGGCGCTCGATCTCCTGGTTCTCAATGCCGGCGTCATGGCAAGCCCGCTATTTCGCGATACGCGGGGCCATGAAGGCCAATTCGCCACCAACCACCTCGGCCATTTCCAGCTGACTGCCGCACTCTGGCCCGCACTTCTGCGCGGGGACGGCGCGCGTGTTGTCGTTCTCTCCTCCCGGGCGCATCAGCTCGGTGGCCTTGATCTCTCCGATCTCGACTTCCGGCATCGCGCCTATGACAAATGGCTCGCCTACGGTCAGGCGAAGACGGCCAACGCGCTCTTTGCCGTAGCCCTCGATGCGCGCGGCAAGACCCGCGGGGTCAGGGCTTGCTCGGTTCACCCCGGCTCCATCCTTGGCCCGCTCGCCCGGCACCTGACCCGCGAAGAGATCGACCAATTTGGCGCCCTCGATGCGGACGGATCCCCCGTCGTCGACCCAAGCCGCGACAAAAAAAGTCCGCAGCAAGGCGCGGCGACGACGATATGGTGCGCCACTTCGCCTGAGCTTAGCGACATTGGTGGAGTCTATTGCGAGGACTGTGACATTGCGCCCGTCGTATCGGATGGCCAGCTTGGTGGCCCTGGCGTCCGCCCGTTCGCGATCGATCCGGAGACGGCCGAAGCGCTGTGGACTGAAAGCGTCCTGCTGACCGGCCATGATATTCCATGATCTGTCCGGCCGCCCCGCGCATTGCTCCGCCTGACTGTCAGCCCGCCATCTCATCGGCATCGATGATCGCGCGGGCAAAGGCATGTGGCGCTTCCTGCGGAAGATTGTGTCCTATGCCGCCTTCGATCAGCCTGTGCTCATAGGACGCCAGGAAGCGTGTCCGATAATCCTCGGCGCGCAGGTGGGGGGCGCCATTCGCATCGCCTTCCAGCGTGATGGCGGGAATATTTACGGGCGGAAAGCGCGCAAGCTGGGCCTCCATGCCTGCATAACGAGGCTCCCCTTCGGAGAGGCCGAGCCGCCAGCGATAGTTGTGGATGGTGATCGCCACATGATCGGGATTATCGAGCGCGACAGCTGAACGTGCGAAGGTCGGCTCATCGAAGGCCCAGCGGGGCGATGCGCTTTTCCATATCAGCTTTGCGAAGTCATGCGTGTGTGCCGCATAACCCCGCCGCCCCCGCTCCGTCGCGAAGTAGAATTGATACCACCAGTCACGCTCCGCTTCGGGAAGGAGCGGTACCGCCCCCGCCGCCTGGCTGCCGATGAGATAGCCGCTCACCGAGACGAGCGCGCGCACCCGCTCGGGATAAAGGACGGCGAGAATGCACGCTGTCCGGGCGCCCCAGTCGCAGCCACCCACAATGGGATGTTCCAGACCCAACGCCTCGACAAGTTCGATCGCATCACTGGCAAGCGCTGCCTGCTGACCATTGCGAGGAGATGTGTCGGAGAGGAAGCGGGTTGCGCCATAGCCGCGCAGATAGGGAATGATCACCCGGTAGCCCGAAGCCGCGAGAAGCGGTGCAACCTCGGCATAGCTGTGGATGTCATAGGGCCAGCCATGGAGCAGCAATATGGGGCGACCGCGCGATGGCCCGGCTTCGACATAGGCAATGTCGAGTGTGCTGGTGCGGACCCGCTTAAGCGGGCCAAGGCCCGCCGATCGCGTGCTCGCGTCCACGACTGCTGACGATGCGCGCACGGGCTTGGTCGTTGCCGCCAGAAACGCTGTGCCGCCCAGGATGGAAGCAAGGAAGCCGCGCCGCTCGAAGCGCGAGCGGGCCGGAGCAAACGGTTCCTTCAGATGAGACGGATGCTTGATATCATACAAGATATGCCGCCAGTCGTCTCCGCCAGGTATGCCCATCCTGCCATCTCCGCTTCTGTCTAGACGATAGCGTCATGCCGGGACGAACGCGCCGATCCGCCCCGGCCTGCGCATCAGCCCCGGATGAAGGCCAGCATATCCGCGTTGATTACATCGGCATTGGTAGCCGCCATACCGTGCGGATAGCCGTCATAGGCCTTGAGCACCCCCTTCGCGAGCAGCTTGGCCGACAGCGGGGCAGAATCCGCGAATGGCACGACCTGGTCATCCGTTCCGTGCATAACGAGCGTCGGCACCTGGATCTTCTTCAGATCTTCGGTGAAATCCGTTTCCGAAAACGCCTTGATGCAGTCGTAATGGGCCCTGGCGCTGCCCACCATGCCCTGACGCCACCAATTCTGGATCAGGCCCTGGCTGACCTTCGCGCCCTCGCGATTGAATCCGTAGAACGGCCCCGCCGCGATATCGAGGTAGAATTGGGAGCGGTCCTCGGCGAGGGCCTTGCGGAACCCGTCGAACACCTCGATCGGCAGCCCACCGGGATTGCTGGCCTTCCTGACCATCACGGGCGGCACCGCCCCGACAAGGATCAACTTTGCAAGCGTCCCGGGCTTGGCGCGCGCCGCATAGTGGGCCGCCTCGCCGCCGCCGGTGGAATGGCCGATATGGACCGCATCCTTGAGATCGAGCGCGGCGACCAGCGCGGCGACATCGGCAGCATAGGTATCCATCTCGTTTCCGGTGTCGGTCTGGGTCGAGCGACCGTGACCACGGCGGTCGTGCGCGATGACACGATAGCCCTGCGCGAGGAAGAAAAGCAGCTGGTTGTCCCATTCGTCGGCGGTCAGCGGCCAGCCATGATGGAAGACGAGCGGCTGCGCGTCGCGCGGACCCCAGTCCTTGTAGAAGATCCGAGCGCCGTCATTTGCGGTAATGAAATTCATGGGATGAGCTCCTTGATTTGCGTGAATTAGAGATGCGCCGAGGCCTACGACCGGCCAGCCCAGACCGTTCACGAGGACAGCAGCTCCGCCGGCGGCGCAGAATGCCCGGCGATCGACCATGAAATCTTTAAGTAGCGGCATGCTGTGCTCCTCTGCACCGCGCCAGCTCTGCGCGAGTTCGATTTCGGACAGAGCGGCCTGGTCAGGAATAGTGAAATCCCGCCATTTCTCGACCATACGGGGGGCGCGGCCAGGCTATGCGAAGGTGGAGTGCCTCCCGGCAGAGAGATCAGGACGCGCTGGCGACAAGCGATCAGGCATCAGCGGATACCTCGAACCCGTCCTGACCGAAGGGATTAGAGGCCTGCCACCGCCGCACAGTCGCGCGTTTATGCCTCGACGGCCTAGCTCCTTGGCATCAACGGCAAGGAGACGTCGCAATGAGTATCCCACTTCACCATGCAAATGGCGCACCGGTGACCGACAATCTCAACATCCTCACCGCCGGGCGACGCGGGCCTGCGCTGCTCCAGGATGTCTGGCTCATCGAAAAGCTCGCTCATTTCGATCGCGAGGTCATTCCCGAACGGCGGATGCACGCCAAGGGATCGGGCGCACATGGCACGTTCACGGTCACGCAGGACATATCCCGCTTCAGCAAGGCGAGATTGTTTGCCCGGCCTGGCAAGCAGACGCCGGTGTTCGTCCGGTTCTCGACGGTGGCGGGCGAGCGCGGCGCGGCCGATGCCGAACGCGACATTCGTGGCTTCGCGGTCAAATTCTATACTGAGGAGGGCAACTGGGACCTTGTCGGCAACAACACGCCGGTCTTCTTCTTTCGCGACCCCTTGCGGTTCCCGGATCTCAACCATGCGGTGAAGCACGATCCGAGGACGGGTTTGAGGAGCGCCGAGAACAATTGGGATTTCTGGACGCTGCTTCCCGAGGCCCTGCATCAGGTGACGATCCTGATGTCCGAGCGCGGCATCCCCAGAAGCTACCGGCACATGCACGGGTTCGGCAGCCATACTTATGCGATGATCAATGCCGCCGGCGAACGCCATTGGGTCAAGTTCCACTTCCGTTGCGAGCAGGGCATCGCAAATCTGAGCGACGGCGAAGCGGCCACGCTGATCGGCAGCGACCGGGAAAGCCATGGCCGGGATCTCCTCGAGGCGATCGACCGCGGTGACTTCCCACGCTGGACGCTTGCGATCCAGGTCATGACCGAGGCGCAGGCCGGGACCCATCGCCACAATCCGTTCGACGTCACCAAGGTCTGGCCGAAAAGCGAATATCCGCTCATTCCTGTCGGCACGCTCGAGCTCAACCGCAATCCGGAGAATTATTTCGCCGAGGTTGAGCAGGTCGCCTTTTCACCGGCTAATCTTGTTCCGGGACTCGGCGTATCGCCCGACCGCATGTTGCAGGCACGCCTGTTCTCCTATGGAGACGCACAGCGTTATCGACTCGGGGTCAATCACCTGCATCTCCCGATCAACGCCCCGCAATGCCCGTTCGCAAGCTACCATCGTGACGGCGCGATGCGCGCGGACGGCAATCTCGGCGCGACGCCCAGCTATTATCCGAACAGCCATGGGGCGTGGGAGGACCAGCCTCATCTGGCCGAACCGACGATGCGGATCGAAGGCGATGCCGCCCATTGGGATCATCGCGACGACGAGGATCACTGGGAGCAGCCCGGCAACCTGTTCCGCAAGATGAACGCAACCGAGCGCGAGGCGCTGTTCGCAAACACCGCCCGGCAGATCGGCGGAGCCACGCGGGCGGTGCAGGAACGGCACGTGGCGAACTGCAATCGCGCGGACCCTGCTTATGGGGATGGTGTCGCCAGGGCGCTCGGCCTGCGCTGACCGCGCGAAGGGCCATGATGGCGGACCGACATTGAGTCAGCGGTCCGCTGCGCCTTCGCCCCTCTCGGCGGTGATGACAGGCAGGGTGAATATGAAGCGCGCGCCGACGGCATCGCCATTTTCGGCCCAGAGCCTGCCGCCATGCGCTTCGATAATCGAGCGGCAGATCGCAAGGCCCATGCCCATGCCATCCGCCTTGGTCGTGAAAAAGGCCTCGAAGACAGTCTCGGGAGAAGGCAGGCCGGATCCGGTATCGGTCACCTCGACTTGCACGCCTTCAGCGACCGCCGAGAGGTGAATGCGTAACGTTCGCCGGTCAGGATCGACATCGACCATCGCTTCCATCGCATTGCGCAGGAGGTTGACCAGAACCTGCTGAATCTGGACGGGGTCGATCGCGACGTGGGGGACGTTCGCTGCCACTCGTGTATGGAGCGCAACCTCGTATCGCGTCAGTTCATCGGCGAGCAGCTCGCACACTTCGCCGATGAGCACATCGAGGCCCAATGACGTTCGCGGCCCCGCGTTCCGGCTGAAGAGCGCGCGAATATGGCTGACGATGTCGGCGGCAGACTGCGCGCTGCGTGCGATCCGATCGACGATCGCCCGTGCCCGATCGACATTGGGAGGGTCCGCCGCCAGCCAGCGGTGGCAGGCCTGCGCATTGGTCATGATCGCCGCGAGAGGCTGGTTGACCTCATGCGCGACCGACGCCGAAAGCTCGGCAAGGCTTGCCGCCTTGCCGGCCCGTGCGAGTTTGTCCTGCGCCGTGCGCAGCTCTTCCTGGGCGCGGATCTGATCTTCGATATCAAGGCAGACGCCATTCCACTGCACAATGGCCCCATCTTCATTGCGCATCGCGGCGATACGGGTCTCGACCCAGCGATATGTTCCATCGAAGCGCCGTTGCCTGTGCGTGAGCGCATAGGGATCGCCCGTCCGAAGCGAATGCATGAATCGCTCGTTGACCTTGGCGAGATCGTCCGGATGGATCACCGCTTCGAGAATGCGTTCGAGCCGCGAAGCGCCGGGCCGGTCCTTCGCGGCGACATCGAAGCCGAAAAATTCCCGCAGGCGTCGGCTGAAATAGATGGGTTCGCCTTCGGGCGTCATGCACCAGATGAGAGCGGGCGCAGTCTCGATCATCTCCCGCAGCGAACGCTCGCTTTCGCGCAGCGCGTCGTCGGTCTTGCGAAAGACGTCGATATCCTGACCCGTTCCGTACCAGCCCGTGACGCGCCCGTCGGCGTCACGCGCCGGGCGGATCGCAAAGCGGTGCCAGACATAATCGCCGCCCGCGCGCAGGACGCGATATTCATAGTTGAAGGGCTCCCCGGCGCGCATGCAGCGCCGCAACTCGGCGGCGGCGCCTTCATAATCGTCCGGATGCACGCCATTCTTCCAGCCAAGATCACCGCCTTCGATGAAGCTGCGTCCGTCCAGAGGAGCGTTCAGATCGTCGAGCGTCATGGCGATCGAGGTCTGCGCCATGGGGTGGCGTAGGTGAAGTGGCCGGTCGCATCGAACGCGAAGGCGGCGCCATAAAGATTCTCGATCACCTTCGCCGCGCGGACGGCACCCTCGGTTTCGCCAAGCGAGGCGGCGATCGTCCACGCATCATCCGGCCTATGCACGATCGGCGCGACATCCACTCTGATCGGGTAAGGCGGATCGGCGCGATATTCGTGCCACCGCCAGGCCCCGATCCATTCCCGGCGGCGATAGCCGATAATCTGTGGCACGCCGCTGATAAAGGCCCGTGCTTCCGCCTGCGCCATGGCCTCGCGGTCTCCGGGATGGATCATGCCGACATGGCTGCGCCGTCCCGCGAGCCATGCGCCTCCCAACAGGCCGAGGCCCAGCCCGATCGCGAACCATGCCGCCAGAGCGCCGAGCCAGGCTGCGATCGCGACTATAGCCACGGCAATGATCGTCAAAGCCATCCAGCCGCGCGAAAGGGACCTCATGCCTTCAACCTCCTGCATCGCGTCGCCGAGGCACGGGCGTTCTCGATGCGGCGTCTCCGTCATGGCGGAAAGGGATCAGGTCGCGTTCGGCGGGTGAGGAATGAAAGACCGCGGCGCATTTCCCGTCAGCCGACCGACTACCGCATGACGTCCGGCACGGGGCAGGACAACGCGGAATTCCGCTCCGCCGCCAAGCCGGTTCGACGCCGACACCTCACCGCCATGGGCCACGACGATCGACTGGCATATGGCGAGACCAATGCCCATGCCCTGGGGCTTGGTGGTGAAGAAGCCGTCGAAGATGTGATCGAGATGATCTGCCGCGATTCCCGGTCCGCGGTCGCGCAGGGTGAATAGAAGGTTGCCCTTCTCGTCGGTCCCCGTAGCGATCGCGATGTCACGATCGTTTTCTTCGCCGCACTCGACCGCCTGCACCGCATTGATAAGCATGTTCACGATCACTTGCTGGAGCTGAATGCGATCACCGATGACCGGCGGCAAATTGCGGGCGAAGGAAGTCGTTACACGAATCGAGCGCGTTTCGACCTCGTGGCGCACGAAGAGCAGGCTTTCCTGAATGATCTCATTGAACGCGAGCTCGACGGGTTCGGGAGCCTGCTTGACCGCCATGTCCCGCGCGCGTTGCACGATATCATCCGCCCGCCGCGCGTTCGCCGCGATCCGTGCGGTGAGTTGCGCGACCTTGCCGATATCGGGTGTCTCGCGCGCCAGCCAGCGCAGACTGGTCTCGGCATTGGTCACAATGGCGGCAAGCGGCTGGTTAACCTCATGGGCGATCGAACTTGCCAGTTCGCCGAGCATCGAGACGCGCGCCGCGTGGCTGAAATCGGCCTGCAACTGGCGTAACTGCGCTTCCATGCGCAAGCGGTCGGTCACATCTTCCAGACTGAAGATGGTGGTGTCGAGTTCGAGCAGCGGTTCCGGATAGGTGACGGAAAGGCGCACGTCGAGCACGCGGTTGTCGAGCGTGCGAAGCTTCATGAACTCGCTGTAGTTCTTCAGGCCGGTGAACCGCCCGATCATCACGCGCTGTAGCGATGCGGGGCTTTCGGCAAAAAGATATCCGACGGGCCGGATCAGATCCTGCACACCTGTCCCGCCAAAAACTTCGATCGCGCTGCGATTGACATCGGTGACGGGAACCGAGGTCGCCGCGAGTTCGACTAGCTCGGGATGCTGTTCCAGATAGCGCTCGAAGTCGACAACGCCCTGCGCCTTCAACCCCGCATAGATTTTCCCCATATGGCTCGCATCGACCTGCCAGAGAGCGATCGGCATATAATCGATCAGGTTGCGGTAGCGGGCCTCACTTGCGCGCAGGAACGGATAGGAACGATCGTCATCGGCTTCCCCGTAGACTGCGATGAACAGATGGCCCGGCCGTTCGCTGCCCGCACGCCACACGCTGACGACCGGATCGCGCAAAATGCCGTCCGACGCGAGCTGTCGGCGGCACACGCTTCCGTTCTTGTCGTCCAGCGCTTCCAGGATAAGTTCGGCCAATATATTGCGGCTGCCGACCGGCCAGAAAGCGGCGACGGACTGGCCAGTCATGAGGGCGCGTCCGCGATTGCCGCCGACGAGGCGTGCGGTACGCTCATTGACTTCGACGATCCGGGCGGTTTCGACGAGGTGACGATGAAGCCTGTCCATCTCGTCCTCGCCTGCAAGGTCGGTGCGCTCAGCAATCTCGGCGATCATCGCCGAGGCAGGCGAGATGTCGATTCTCCAACTGGCCGCCATCATCCCGTCGGGAACGGCGCCCCCCTGGGCACGCGGATCCCCGGCATCCGTCGCCGGCCGTGCGAATTCGATAACGTCGCGATGTTCGCCCGCCGCGCCATACCGCTGGTGACGCCGCACATCAGCAAAAACGATGTTGCCATCGGGGGTGCACCGTCCCACACGGCCCTGCCACGAGCCTTCCTGCAACAATTGGGTCCAGGCTCGCTTTTCATCCGCAGGTGCCGATGAAAATTTAGTGATCGAGGTCCCGCGCGCTGCAAGCGCGGGCCAGCCGAAGAGTCGTTCCGCAGCGGGGTTCCAGTAGCGCACCTTTCCGTGCCGATCTAGAATGACGACACTTTCCGCCGCAAATTCGGCAATCCCCGTGTCGTCATGCTCCTGGAGGCCGAGAACGATAGTCATCGTCAGCCACCCGGCCCAGAGTTATTCTCGATGGCTATGGTGATCGCGCCAAGCAACTGCTCGTCCGAGACTGGTTTGGTAAACCAGGCATGGACTCCAAGCGAAAGGGCATGCGCCCGCGTTTGCTGATCGAGTACCGATGAAAGGATGATCACCGGCAGTTTGGCGCCTTCATCATGCAGGCGCTCCACAAGTTCGATCCCGGTCATTCCGGGCATACGGATGTCTGTGACCAGACAATCGAAATGGCATTCTGTCCATGCGGCAAGGAAGGCCGCTGCACCGGCGAAAGTGTGGCAGGAGAGCCCCGAGACCATCAGCAGGTCACCAAGGGCTTCGCGCACAGCCTCGTCATCGTCAACGATGGCGACGGTCGGCAATTCAGGCAAGGGGCGACATCCTCTCTAACGCAGGCTCCGGTACAGAAGCCGTCAATGTCGCGCAGCTTGTAAGGCATTGTTACCATACCAAAGACTAGGCCGGGACGACTTCGCGTATATCGAGAGGCAGCTTCTCCCAGGCACGAATCAACTCGCCCACGGACGATGCCTCCATCTTGCGCATCACATTGCTGCGATGTAGCTTCACGGTGATTTCGGTTATGCCGAGGTCGAACGCGATCTGCTTGTTGAGGCGGCCCATGGCCACTTCCCGCATAACCTGACACTCGCGCGGAGTCAGGGTCCGGTAGTGCTCGACATGCTTCTGGACGGTACGAGCATTCGCGCGATCCGAAACATCGCGCTCGATGCCAGCGGTCACTGCGTCAAGCAGGGTCTGGTCGCGCACGGGCTTGGTCAGAAAGTCGACGGCGCCCGCCTTCATCGCCTGAACGGACATCGGAATGTCGCCATGGCCAGTCAGGAACACGATCGGCTTGGAGATACCGGCGGAGGCCAGGTGCTGCTGCAGATCCAGCCCACTCGCTCCGGGCATGCGTACATCGAGGATGATGCATCCTGGCCGTTCAAGAAGCGGAGATTCCACTAGGGCGCTCGTCGAGGAACAACATGCTGCCTCTATTCCGACCGACAGCATCAGTTCACGGATTGCCGCGCGAACCTCCTCGTCGTCATCGACCACGAAGACCAGCGGGGTTTCCTTTTCGATAACCTGACTGATCATGATTCCATGTCCTTCGTTTGCGCCAGCCTTCCCGAGCGTCGCTCCGTCATCCGTTGATCGAACCATGCCCTGGTATCTGCGCCGAATGTGGCTGGCGCCTTGCGCTCGAGCCGCCCACCGATATCCGCGAGAGTCTCGCTTGCGAGCGCATCGCGCATCGCTCTTTCGGCTTTGAGCATGACGGCGTGTATCGAGCAGACACCCCGTGTTGCCCACCTCGGCGCATCTTCTTCAAACAGCGCGCAGCGGCTGCGGATTTCCTGGCAGTCGAAGAGCGGCTTGCGTCCCTCGATCGCGTCGACCAGTTCGAGCACGGTGATTGTCTCCGGTCCGCGAGCGAGGCGATAGCCGCCGCGTACTCCCTCCTCGGCTTCGACGATCCCGGCTTTCTCGAGCTTCAGGAAAATCTTCGCGACGAAGGTAGGCGAGATGCCCTGAAACCGGGCGAGGTCGCGTGCACTACGCGGCTGCTCGCCGGCATCAAGCAACCCCAGCAGGCAATGCAGCCCATATTCCACGCTTGCGGTAAGATGTGCCATAACGAAGACTATAATTGTCTTCGTTTGGTGAGGCAAGGAAATCTGGCCCCTGCCTCGCCTTGCCGGCGGATGTCGCGCGCGATGGGATCAGTCGGCTTTCCGCCGTGGAGGAAGAAAATTGCCGTCGATCCCGCCTGGCCAGGGCGTCACTGTTTCGCCGGCCACCATCCAGATGCCGGAATCCCTGCGCAGGCGAAGCTCATACATCGCCGGCGGCGCATCCGGGCTCATGCGGCGATAGAGGATCGCGGTGGCATGATCGCCTTGCTGTTCGATATGGAGGACGCGGTGTTCGGTCGAGAGCGGATTCTCGCCCGCGTCGCGACGAGACCGGAACTCGGCGATCGAATCATCGCGGCGCACGCGGGTCACACCGCCGTCACTGCCGAGAACCAGAAAGATCTGGTCCGGCGTATAGAGCTTCTCCATGCCTTCGATATCGTAGGCACTGCCAACGTGAACGACATCATGGATCAAGTCATGAATTGCGGGATCGATTTCCGATTGTGTCATCATAGAGGTTCCTTCCAGGATTAACGGGCATGATCAGAGCAGCGCCATGCCGCCATCGACGCGCAGATTAATGCCGGTGATGAAACTGCTGGCATCCGACGCGAGGAACAGCGCTGCGCGCGCGAGCTCCTCAGGCTGACCGAGCCGGCCGAGCGGGATCGCTCCCGCCATCATGGCGGTGAAGGCATCGCGCTTCTCCACAGGGACGCCGAGCTTTTCGAGTATTTCCGTTTCGGTGGGGCCCGGGCTCAGAATATTGACGCGGATGCCGCGTCCCTTGAACTCAAGCGCCCAGCTTCGCGCGAAAGCGCCGATAGCTGCTTTCGTGCCGGCATAGACTGCATGACCTTCAAGGACTTTTTCGCTCGCGAGCGAGCCAAGGAGAATGATCGACCCGCCGTCACGCAACGTCGGAGCTATGGCTTGCACGCCGAAAAAAGTACCCCGCGCATTGATTCCGAACTGGGTATCAAACTCGGTCTCGGAAACCCGATCCGAAGCCGTTATCGTGTTCACCCCGGCATTCGCCATATAAATGTCGGCGCCGCCGAAACGCTCACGAATGACCTCCGCAACCTTATGATGATGTGCCGGATCGGCAACATCACCCCGAACCGCCAGCGCGGTGGCGCCGATCGCCTCAACCGCATTGTCAAGGGCTTGCTGACGGCGCCCGGTGATCACAACTTGCGCGCCCTTCTCAGCAAAGAGCTTCGCACTCGCGAGCCCGATGCCGCTGTTGCCGCCGGTGATGACGGCGACCTTCCCGACCAGATTTGTCATGATTGACCTCCGATATTGAAACCGGAGATGCATTTGGTTTTTCCATGAAAGAAAATTAGTCTCGACTATGGCACAGCATTTTTGCCAAAACCTATCAAATGAGTACCGGTCTCGAACTCGCCCCCGGCCTTCAGGCCTTCGTCCGGGCCGCAGAGGCTGGTTCGTTCAGCGCCGCCGCCCGGCTCGCCGGAACGACCCCCTCTGCCATTTCGAAAAGTGTCGAACGCCTTGAAAAGCGGCTCGATGTGAAGCTCTTTTTGCGCTCGACCCGATCGCTCACGCTGACTGTCGACGGAACCGCTTATTACGAGCGGGTGGCACCCTTGTTGCGCGCTCTTGATGAAGCAGGAGAGGTCCTGAGCAAGACGGGCCGAGCGCGCGGGGCGCTACGCGTCAGCATTCCTGGCGTGCTTGGCCCGACGATCGTCGAGCATCTGACGCGTGGGTTCGTTCAGCGCTATCCTGAGATCAAACTCGATATCAGTATTACCGACCGCCATGTCGATCTCGTGCGCGAAGGCTTCGACACCGCATTGCGCGCCGGAGCAGTCGACGCCGCCGACTGGATGGTCCGGCGCATCGCGACCCTGCCGCTCATACTTGTTGCAGCGCCTGCCTGGCTTGAGCGCTCCGGGCATCCCGAGACGCGAGAGGATCTTATGCGGGCAGATCATATTCGCTACCGCCTCGGTTCAAACGCTTATCCGATCCGCTTCGCCGATGGGTGTGAATTGGAAACTGATCGGGTTCTCGACACCGACTCCGGCCAGGCCATGCGGATTGCGGCCATCGCTGGTTTGGGGATGGCGCAATTGCTTCGGCTCGCGGTTGCAGATGATCTCTCGGCCGGCCGACTCGTCGAAGTGTTGCCGGGAGATCCTCTCACGGCTGTCCCGGTCCTGTCCCTGCACGCCTTCGGGCGCCTCGTTCCCCTGCGAGTTCAGCTATTCATCGACTTTCTTGTGGAAGTCCTCGCGCCCCACTCGGTCTAACGGGTCCAGCGCATTTGAATGGTTCTGGCGGATTTATGTTGCGGTTGCACAGGCAACCATCCCGTAGCTGTAAGGGCGCACATCCGCAGAATGCTGCGCGTGCGCGCCCAGACATGAACGTTACCCAAGCTGCCGTCAGTAATCCCAGAAGGACGCGACCCAACGGAAGGCGTCGCCATCGACTGCAACATGGCCAACCGACGGAAATGGCAGATGTGTGGCAACCAGCAGTTCACCGCTCGCCGCCGCGTCCTGCAGAAGGCGGACGCGGACGCGCACAGACTCTTCCGGGTCATGCTCGAAGCCATTATGCCAGTCAGGATGCTCGAAGCCGACCGGGAACAGGGCATCCCCGGCGAAGGTCAGACGCTCGCCGCCGGAAGCGAGATGGACCACGCAGTGACCAGGCGTATGGCCGCCGGTGAGCTTGGCGACCACACCGGGCGCCACTTCATACTCGTCTTCGAAAGTTCGAAGGTTGCCGCGATAGACCTTGATGAACTCTGCGGCAGTGGAGCGAAGAACCTTCGGCACCGGGGTTGGCATCGAGGTGAACGAGAAGTCCGGCGCATCCCAGAACGCGACTTCGGTCGCCGAAACGTGAATTCGCACGTCAGGGCTCAGCCGTTTCTTGACGTCCTCGACCAGTAGTCCGCCGACATGGTCCATGTGCATGTGGGTGATGATGACGTCCGTGACGGATGCGAGGTCGATGCCCGCTGCTTCCAGACGCTTGGGAAACTGGCCCGCGCGGGGGAAGCCAGGGAATTGTCCTCCGAGGCCCGCGTCGATCAGAATCGTCTGGTCGCCGCTCCGGACCACAAGAACATTGAGCGCCCAGTCGAACATGTCGGGTCCGACGAACATATCCTTGAACCAGGCGGCACGAACGGTCGGGTCCACGTTAGTAGCCATGGTTTCGGTCGGTAAAGGCAGGACGCCGTCGCTGACTACGAGGACATTGAGGTCGCCGACACTTAGCGCGTACCGCGAGGGCACGAGATCGTCGGCATCACTCGTGCCGGGTTTGGCAATGGTATCGAGTTTCATGCTAAATTCCTTTCAATTGCCGTCAACGCCACGGCGATAGCCAAGCTACGCGGGAGCATTTGATGGATCGATTGGATCGAAGCATCGCCTGAGATATACGGTCGGGTAGGTTTGGGGAGAGCAGAGTTTAGGGCGGATCACCTTTCCGGATGATACGTATGCGGCACCTATCCATCGGGATGGATCTTCCGCGACGAATGTAGCATCGCATCGCCCGCATCACGATATTAGTTCAGTGTGGCAGTCCGCAGGAAACCGCCCCCACCCCGACCTCGGACTGACCGCTGGTTAGCGGTAGTTTGAGCGGGCCGGTTACCCCCCCGACCGGCCCGCTCTTTTAATAACCATGTCAGCATTGATTGGTCTTTACTCTATTCCTGATGACAGTCGATCGAAGGCAAAGTCGCAATGACCGCCATTTACCCCTGTTGTGAAGTGCAGCTTGCATCCGGAAATGTCGATGTGAACGCACGAAGGAGCCCCGTGTTCGTTTATCAGCAACAGTCTAGTTGACCCCTTGATCTGCCGTGACATCAATTACGCATCGCACCGGCTTTTTCGCCTTTGAGGCCGTCGCGCGACATTTGTCGATCTCGTCGCGATTGTTCTGCACAAGCGCATTAGAGAACAGCACCGTGCGCCAGCGTTCCGGCTCGGCGGTAGCAAGCAGGCGTTCCCCGGCTGTCCAGCGGTCAAGGCCGAGGGTGCGGGCGGCCATTCGTTCCGGTAAATGCCAGCTATCGGGCAAAGTACGTGCGACGAAGCCGGGAAGGAACGAGCAAAGCACGATGGCCGCCAGCGCGCCGCCTATCCCCCGTTGATGACGCTGGCGGCGTTGATCGCGGGCGGTGGCGACCGTTCCCTGGATATATTCCATCCGGGCCGTCGCCTTGTTGAATCGCTCCTGCACCTGCCCGATGGTCGCGGCATCCTCCGCGCGCGCCTTGGCGGCGGTGGCCGTGATCCGCTCGGCCATCGCTTCGGGCGTGATCTCCATAGCGGGCCGACGCGCAAGCGCGTTGATCGCGGTTCGCATCTTTTCGAGAAGTGCCGCGATCTCGCCAAGCGTCTCGCTGTAATCGGGCGTGGCTTCACGCTTGGCGGCAAGCCCGGCGATAGCGGCTTCGAGCAAATCTACCTTTTCGGCAAGACGCGCGAAGGCGTGCGCGGCCGGGTCCGCGTCGGGGGCAAGGGCTGGCAGGGTGTCCATGATCGTTTCTCCTATCTGCTAAGTCCGTGGTCGTGGCTGCGGCCCATCTCGATCCCGACGCTGGAAGCGAGGTCATGGGTGAGCTTGCGGCCGGTATCGAAGTCGATGCCGAATTCCTGCTTGCGGCCGCGCAACAGCGATTCCACCTGGGCGTCGCGTTCGAGGCTTTTCGCCATGCCCGCCATCTGCTCGGACACTTTGCGCGCGCCCCGGAAATCCCCGTCGCGCTGTAGCTCCTCGCGGTGCTGGCCGAGTTGCCGCCAGCCTTCCACGAACCTGTCGGCGCGCTTGTCGGGATCGGTGCGGATTTCTGCTTCAAGCTGCATGGCGCGGATGGCTTGGCGGACACGTCCGCCCGCTGCATCGGACGCCAAGGCAGGATCGCGACTGTAAGCCCGTTCCATGTCCTGGGCGGCGTGCTTGCTGGTCTGGTTCATCGCCTCGCGGGCCTTGTCGAGTTCGGCGCGCTGATGGGGCAGGACGGGCAAGCCCTGACCCTGCATCTTCCAGATGCTCGCGACCGCGCGGGCATGGCGCTGAACGGCAATGGCCCGCATGCGCTCACGCTCGGCCCGTGCGGCTGCGGCCGGGTCATGGTTTTGCGCGGGCGGCCGGAAGCTTGCGAATATCCCCTGCTCGCACTGCGGCTGCGGCGCGGGCGGCCGGAAATTGTCGAACATGCCGCGTTGCCGTTCCGGCGTGGGCGATGCCCCGCGATCCTGTCCGGGCAGAGACAGGCGCAACCCGTCGAAGATGCCGCGCGCTTTCTCCGCGCCTGCGCGGGCGATTCCCATGATGCGCTCGCCAATGCCGATGCCGCGCCGATCTGCGAACTCGCGCGCGGGGTCGGCTTGGCGGTAGTCGCTCGCCATGTCCTTGACGCGCTCGCGGGACAGCGTGCGGATAAGGCGGGTGTCGTACTTGAAGTCGTCGCGGCCGTAGTGGAGCGCCATGCCCTCCCGGTGGCGGGTCATGCCGACATAGGCCCCATGCCGGTCCATGCTCGGTGTGGCGAGCATATGGGAGCGATCCACGCTCATGCCCTGCGCCTTGTGGATCGTGGCGGCATAGCCGTGATCTACGTGGGCATAATCTTTCGTATCGAAGGATACGGAACGTCCGTCATCGGTGCGGACGGTCACGCCCTGCTGGTTCACCTGCTCGACGGTGCCAAGCGTGCCGTTCTTCACCTCAAGCCCGCGCTCATTGCGAAGAAACATAATCCGGTCACCTGATGCGAAGGCACGGGGGCCGCGCTCGGTTTTCACCTGCACGTCATCGCCAAGCTCGCCCGCCGCCCGCATCCGGTCGCGCGCGGCTTCGTTGAGTTCTCGCACCTCGTCATTGGTATGGGTGAGGATGATGCGGGATTGATCCGGCGCTGCGATGCGCTCGCGGTCCCACCGTTCGACAAGCTCGGTGCGCGCCTGCTCGCGCGTCTCGGCGGCGTGGACCATGCCGCGCTCCGCATAAGCCCGGATCGCCTCGCCAGTCCTGCCGGTCGCCAGATGCCGGGTGGCGTCCTGCTGCCACTCGACATGCTGGCGGCGGACCTCTGTAATCTCGACACCGCCATGCCGTTCGTTGATCGCCCGAAAGGCCGCGCCCGCCTCAATGGCCTGCAACTGCTGCGGGTCGCCTACCAGCACGACCTTTGCGCCCACGTCGGCGGCATGGGACAGCACGCGCTCCATCTGGCGCGTGCCGACCATGCCCGCCTCGTCGATCACCAGCACATCGCGGGCGGCCAGAAGCTCGCGCCCTTGGCTCCATTGATGTTCAAGGCTGGCGATGGTGCGCGAGGCGATGCCGGAGCCGTTCTCAAGACCTTCGGCGGCGATGCCGGACAGGGCAGCGCCGCGCACCTCGAACCCGCCGCGCTCCCATGCCTCACGCGCAACGCCAAGCATGGCGCTCTTGCCGGTCCCGGCGTAACCGACGACCAGGCCAAGCCCGCACTCGCCCGTCACATGATCGAACGCCGCGCGCTGCTCGCCGGTCAACGCCAGCCCGCGCCCCTCCGCGCTCGCCAATGCGGCGGCGCGATCCTTCTCATCCACGCGATGCCGCTCGCGCTCCGCCATCAGTTCGGACGCATGCTGCAACCGCTGCTCGGTTTCGATCATGTCGCGGCTGGTGGACCTGTCGTCGCCGCGCCCGTCCTTGCCCAAGGCGACAAGATCGGGCGAGGCGCGAACGGCGCTCATCGCGCGGTCGAACTGCTCTTTGCCGTCCGTGTGGCGATGCACGAACATCGCTACGTCGCGCTTGGTGAATGTCGCTTGCTGGTGGGTGATGGCGTCCAGAGCAACGCGCGGGTCGGCAATGATGCGTTCGCCGTTGCGCTGCGCGATGGCGCGGTGATCTTCGATGCGCTCGGATTCAAGTCCGCGCTCGCCCATGCGTTGCGCGGCCGGACCGATCTTGTCTTGTGGCTCAAGGCCGATGCCCTGCGCCTCAAGGGAGCGGTGATCTATGCGGGCATCTATATCCAGTTCCGCAAGCCGGGTGTTGACGTGATCGGCCCACCGCTCCCGCCATTGCTCGACAAGCTCGGTCCTGTTCCAGTCGCGTTCCTTCGCGCCGAAACCGTCGGGACCAACCTCGCGCATGGTGAGCATGACATGGGCATGAGGCTTCGCCAACCCGTCCGCGCCGATATCCCAATGCACATTCAAGTCCGCGATCATGCCGCGATCGACAAACTCGGCCTGAACGAAGTCCTGTGCGAGCGCGATGCCCTGTTGCTGGTTCATCTCGCGCGGAATGGAAAACTCCACCTCGCGGGAAAGCTGCGCGTCCTTGCGCTTCTCGGTCGCCTCGACCTCGTTCCAGAGGGTCGCGCGATCCGAGAAGCGTTCGGGTGCGCCTTCGGGCAGGAGGATCTCCGAATGGACGACACCCGACTTATGCGTGAAGTCATGGTCGCGGTCCAGCCGGTCATCGTGCAGCCGCTCGGCCGAACGATAGGCGGCTGCCGCGACAGCGCTGCGCCCTTGCGCGCGGCCAATGACCTGAACGGAGAAATGGTAGATCGCCATAGCGATCATCCATTTACTGCCTTAAGCGCACGTCGGCACGACGTATAAGCGCGCCCTTCTCGAAAATTTCTCGGACGGGACTAGGCGGTGTCAGGCTGTCCCGGCGACTCTACTGCGCGATGGCGAGGTTTATCTTATCATCGCTCCATCGTCACTCAATGGAGACTTAACGATGCGTAAGCCGCGTGATTTTGATTCGGAACTCAAAGCCCTTGCCGACAAGGCAAAGGCGCTCAAGGAACGCCGCGTGCGCCAGTTGGGCGAACTGGTGGCGGCGTGCGGAGCCGATGCGCTCGATGCCGATCTGCTCGCCGGGGCTTTGCTGCAGGCCGTCGCAGCGAAGGACTCGGCGACGAAGGAGGGTTGGCGCAAGACGGGCGCGGCCTTCTTTCGCGGCGAAAAACGCCAGCCTGCGAGCGGAGCTGGACGCAGCCCGAGCGGCACTCTCCCGCTTGAAGGCGGCTCGGCATCGGCTTGAGGCACGAAAGGCGCGAACCGACATGCGCGAATGGGCCATCAAGCGCCGCGAACGCACGCGGCACCTGATCGAGTTGGGCGGCCTCGTCACCAAGGCCGGACTGGTCGATTTGACCGACGATGATCGCGCTACCCTCTATGGCGCGTTCCTCACCGTTGCCGACAGGTTGCGCGGGCCAGAGCGGAACAACGCGCTGGCGCTGTGGCAACGAAAAGGCAAACGCGCGTTCGAGACGGAGAAGCCATCGGCTAATTGATCGTCGCAGGTTCCGAGACCCTATCGCGCAACCACTGTTCGAACCGGTCCGGGCCTCGCGCGATATGGCGAACGGCGCGGAGCATACGATGCCGCACGATCCATTGGAAGGTTCCCATGTGTTTGGAAATCTGCGCGTAGCTCAGTTGATCGACGCGATTGAGGAAGAAGGTGTCGTAAACGCGTGGAGGCATGGCCGCGACGATCATCTGCATGAGGGTTCGGTCGTCGTCGCCATGATCGGTCCATGGGATCGGACCAGCGATGCCCAATGCCGCTAACCGTTCCTCGCAATAGGCGCGATGGCGCCGATGCAGGTCAGCCTCGGCAAGGGCGATGCGCGGATCGTTGCGGCGTCGGGGTTCTGCCCCATCAAGCATGATGCGGATCATGCCGAGCGCCTCGACGAGGCAGGATTCCACCGCCTGCGCGTCGATGGACAATCGAAGGGCGATTTCATCATAGGACAGGGCATCCAGACGAACGAGCAGGAATATGACACGCGTCAGGACCGGCAGACGGTCGACGGCTTTCCTGTAGGTAGCGAGCCGTTCGGCGTCGGGGTCAGGCGCGTCGGCCATGGCACGCCTCCCCATATATGGCGACCATGCCGTCCAGCCGCTCGCGGCAGAGCCGTTCGAGCAGGCCGTGCAGTTGTGTCACGCGCTCCATCGCCCATGCCAGTTCGTCGGGACTGATGCGATAGGAACGGCCATAGCGAACCTCGACATAGGCACGGCGGATGCAGCCGAAGGCGCGGCGCTCGAACGGGGTTGCGCGTGGCCATGCGATGGACAGGCGCGCGTCCAGCGCCTCGGCCCTTTCGCGCAGTTCATCCAGCGCATGGGTGCGCGGACCATGCAGGGTGATCGTCCAGAGGACACATTGGTAGAGATGTTCGCACGCCTGATGCAGCAACAGTGCCGCCATGGGCGCATTGCCCTCGCTCCGGTAGAAAGCCGCGCCCAGCAGGAAATCGCTTGCCCGATCATGCCAGCGGGCGAACTCGGACTGTCCCCGCGCATGCCGTTCCTGCATAGGTAGCAAGCGTGGCGACAGAAGCCGGAAACCTTCCATCTCATAGAGCGGGATGCCTTCGCCCGCGATCGCGACAAAATGCGGAATACCCTTGGCCAAGGCGCTGTTGAACTGTTCCAGGCTATGGACGGTCAGCCGCACCGGGCGAGATATCTCGCCAAACTCCCATGCGCGGCGCAATCGGTCGCGCGCCAGTCGCCAATCCCGCCGCGTTCGCGCCAGCCGGGGATGATTGACGATCGCCAGCAGATGGAAGGCATCCTCCGGCGCGACATTCCACGAATCGGACCGCGCATGGGAGCCATGCAGGATCAGGGTCAGGATACGGCCTGATCGATAGTGCTCTGACAGCCTGCCCTTGAGGTTTTCCGCAAAGGTTTCGAACAGCATCGCCGTGACGCGGCACAGTTCCTGCCGCACCGGCCATGGCAGATGCTCCCTGTCGGTGGACGGCATCATGAGCGGGTTTCCCGTTGTTCGCGATGCCAACCGTTCGGGCGGCGATGGCCGGTGACGTCATGCACGCGGTCGAGCAGGCCACGCAGCAGCGGGCGAACCTCGTCCACCGTGAACCCGCCATTGTTAGGGGACGGCGTATCGATCCGATGGACATGACCCCATTTCCAATAGGGGGAAAGAACGGCGGCGAGCCGCGCCATGTCGGGGCAGTCATGCCCCAAACCGGTCGCGTTGGCATGGGCGAGCGACTTGGCGACATCCAGCCGGATATGGCGGGCGTTCCACTCGTCGGCAAAACCAACGTCGAGCAGGTGGGAGGAAAGCGCAAGCTGGGCGACAATGCCGGACCGGTACAGCATCTCACCGCCGTCATTGTCGTAGAGGCCGTGCCCCAGTCCCCAATAAAAGGACTCGGCATTGTGATAGCGGAAGCGGCTCAGGCTTCGTCCCGCCTTGGTCCGAACAAGCGCTGCCGGTGAATCACCATAGTGGTCGTGAAGATCGGCCAGAACTTCACCCCAGGGTGAGGCGACGGCGGTGGAAACGGCAATCGGCGTGGCGGTCAGCGCGCGCAACAGTGCGCGGCGCGATGTGCCGCCTACCGAATCATCAGAAGGAAAATTGGGTGAGGTCATCGGCCTGCTTTCCTCATTTCGCCATCCTGAAACGCCGAATGGCGATCCAGAGATATTAAGCGGCACCGCTTATAACTCGGAATGTGGGAAATATGCAATAACCGGCACCGCTTAATCTGCTTCCGGTTGAATGGGTGTCGTGCGCGGTTACGACACAATTATGGGAAGGCCACCGCTCAACGTGAAATCGACCAACATCCGTTTGCCGGAAGGTCTCGGCGAGCGAATTGACAAGCTGGTCGGGCGGCAACGCAGGGCCGCGTTCATTCGTACTGTGCTTGAACGCGAAGTAGAGCGTTTGGAGGGCGAGCAGGGCAAGGCAGGATAGGGAAACGGGTCATTTCTGGCCTGACGGAAAACCCCTCCAACCACTATGCTGGGAGATATTTCCGCAGAAATGCATGACCAATGTGCAAAAGTGGTGTGTTTTCCAACAGCCGACTTGCGCCAATTTCTGGCGATTTGTCTACTCCGGGCCGATCCCAAAAGCTGCCGTTCGTGAGGAACAATCAGCGACCTTTTTCAATGACGGTCTGTATCGATGGCTTACGTCCCAAGCAAATATTCCACGAAGTCCTCACTGAAGTTCCACCGGGGGACTTGATTGCGACGAACATCGTAGATCGCGCCGTAATGTTCACAGATTTGGAGCTTGGCGAGCAGTTCGTCGTGGTCCTCGTGGAAATAGACGAAAAACGGGATTGGACCGGGGTTATAACTCACACGCCTGGACAGAGCGATGATCTCCCTAGTGAAAGGCTTCGAACGGGCATCAGTCCGCATTTCTCCTATGAGTTCCGGCATCTTCGCCTCTAGACCTGTGAAGTCCCGGCCCTTTCGAACTACGTAACCTCGAAGTTCTACAGCCGCTGCGGCTTCTGCAAAGGCCTTCCATTCGACGAGATCGACAACATCATAAGCGGAGTCGTCCGCATCGACGAGGCGGCTGCACTGCTGGCACAGCCAAATTCCATTTTCAGCCGCTCGTCGACCGTCGTTAGTCAGGTATTCGTTAAAGCGCGGGCCGCCCTGCGACGCGGCGGTAATGTGAGCGGCAACGCCGACGCTCACCGCTCCACCGTCTGCCCCAGGGCCACTTGTTGGCTTGCGGCAATCTGGGTTTGAGCACCTGAACCCGACCCGTTTAGCCAAGCGCTGGGTTGTCGCCTGTGTGAAATCATCTCTCATCGCATCTTTATAGCCGGAGAGGTGTCGATGCCCAATGGCTCCGCCGAACAAGCGCCAATTTCGGACGTAAATCAGCTTAGGAAGAGTTCCTGAACTCTGTCACCAAAATTAGGGTGGATTGCAATGCTGCTAAACGTATGGAGCAGCATTCAATCGTTCGTCGATTTTTAGAGCCATTTCGTACATCACGTCGTAAACGGCATTCTCAAACCCTCGATAATAAGATATTTCCGTAACTATATCCCTCTTTCCATGCGCTATATTGTTTCGCCTCTGGACTAATGTTTTAATTTTTACGCGATTTTCTTCCAATGATATTAGCTCTATGTCTGCATCCTTAAGAAGGTCTTCGAGGACATTAGGCCATAGATTTGATTTAGTGTCGACTTCAGGAAAGTCGGGCGCTGGAGTGTAAAACGATGTATTAGGGCGTGAACTCATAATTTGAGTTGAGCTCTCCGCCTTCGCATGATTCAGGCGCTCTTTGAGAATGGAGGGCGTATGGCGCGGCGGCGGTATGAACTAACGGACAAGGAATGGCTGA
>NZ_LXYF01000027.1:0-92597 GCF_002894065.1 Sphingobium sp. SA916 | reverse complement strand
TTCGAGATGCGGTCATTGGGTGCGATTCGCCCCATATTGAGCATCCCCTATCGAGGAGGAAAGCCATGACTGCCTATGCCGCGCTTGATGTTTCTATGGATAAGACGGCGATTTGCGTGATCGACGCCGGTGGCAATATTCTGTTGGAAGCAGTGACGATTAGCGATCCGGAGGCGATCGCCCATTGCCTGGCCCCCTACAGCGCTGAACTCGAACTGGTCGGCTTCGAGGCCGGACCGCTTTCGGAATGGCTTTTTCGCGGCCTCCAGGACGCAGGGATTGAGCCGGTTCTGATGGAGACCCGGCAGGTCCGCGCTGCGCTGTCGGCGATGGTCATGAAGACGGACCGCAACGACGCCCGGGGTATGGCCCAGCTATTGCGCTCGGGCTGGTTCAGGCCGGTGCACGTCAAGACCATTCCCGCCCGCGAGCAGCGTACGTTGCTGGCCGCGCGGTCGACATTGATGCGCCGGCAGAAGGACATCGAGAATAGCGTACGCGGGTTGTTGAAGGGTTTCGGCCTGCGCCTCGGCCGACTGCTGCGGGGCCGTTGGGATGATGCCGTCCGCGACATAGTCTCGGGCAATGCAACGCTTGCCTCCATCATGGAACCCTTGCTCGTTGTGCGCCAAGTATTACGCGCGCAGCTGGCTGTCCTGGATGGGCAGGTCCGGGATATCGTTCGCACCGACGCCGTATGCCGGAGGCTCATGACCGCGCCAGGCGTTGGCGCGATTGTCGCGCTTACCTACCGTGCCGCGGTCGATAATCCTGCCCGCTTTCGATCGTCCAAGTCAGTCGGTCCCTGCTTCGGCCTGACGCCGCGAAAATATCAATCGGGCGAGATAGATCGGAACGGCGGGATCAGTCGTGCCGGTGATCCGGCGGTCAGGGTCGCTCTGTTCGAGGCAGCGCACGTTCTGATGACGCGCGTGGCGAAATGGTCGAAGATCAAGGCCTGGGCAATGAATATCGCCAAGCGCCGCAGCGCGAAGCGCGCCAAGGTCGCGCTCGCCCGCAAGCTTGGCATCATTCTGCACCGGATGTGGGTCGATGAAGCCGACTTCAGGTACGGCCAGCCGGCATAGCCTTCGAGGAGAGAAAAGATGCCCGGATACTCAGCTACGTAGAGGTCCCCTGCGGGTGACCGGCGAGGGGACGATGGTCAGGGACAAGCCGCTGGACGCTTTGGCGATCAACGCCGTTTTCGAGATCGGCTACCCTGATTTTTCCGACCGCATCATGTGACGACCACGCGTCGATCACGGACAGAAGCATGAACCCCAAGTCGATCTACCTTGCAGTCCCGCACCCAATGACAGAAGGTGTCCAGCTCCTTGATCTTCATCTTGAGACCGGCCTGATCGAGGCGACGGGATTGGTAGCGCTGGGTCGATCGGTTGATCGGAAATGCGCCGCAGGCCCTCCGTTCGCTCACCTGGTAGTTCGCCCGCAGATAGCCAACGATCTCCCGAGCTCGATCAGGCCTTACATTTTTCGGCGGATGACGTCCTGCAGCATCTCTTTGTCGAGACTGAGGTTTGCCACGAGCCGCTTGAGCCGGACATTCTCCTCCTCGAGCTGCTTCAGCCGCTTCGTCTCCGACGGCATCAGTCCGCCATATTTGCTCCGCCATCGATAGTAGGTCTGAACCGATATGCCGGCTTTGCGGCACACCTCCTCGACGGTCGTACCATCCTCGGCCTGCTTGAGAATGAACGCGATCTGGTGCATGCTGTGATCCGCACGCCCCACATTCAGGACCGCGACGGAGTCCCAATGGTGCTACGCGAAATCATCGCGCGCTTTTGGTATCTGCGGCACGTCTTCGCAAATGGCGGCTATGCTGGCGACAAACTCAGGAAGGCTCTGCGGCGAATGGCGAAATGGACCATCGAAATCATCAAACGGTCAGATACCGCCAAAGGCTTCGAGGTGCTGCCCGGCCGCTGGGTGGTCGAACGGACGTTGGCATGGCTCAACCGAAACCGATGCCTAGCAGAGGACTTCGAGAAAACCATCGCTTCGGCAAAGGCTTGGGTCTTCATCCCGCCCGTTCAAATCGTCATCCGACGTATCGCAAGACTATGAAATCAATCCGCATGATGACGAACCAGGCACTTATGGTAAATCTTCATAAAAATCTGTACCGCGCGATCAGCGATTTGGTCGGCTAGAATGTTGTTTGCGTGTCGCAACTCCAGTATCAACCTTCGATTGAATCCTGAGGTGCAAAGATCAAGTAACAGCATAGCCGCGTCATCCGGATCTTCGTCGTATAAAGAATTAGCTAAAAATAAGGAAACTTGATCTCGAAAATACAAAAATGTATTAGAGTAGAAAATATTTCCTAACTTGGGAATGCGCCGATTGTTGATAATTATAATTCGCTCGATTTCGATGGTGTCATCTCGCATCAAGAAATGGCAAAATCTTTTCGAAGATAAATTCAACATACTGGTTATACTACTACATTCGGAAATATCGAGATCAAGAAAATTTCTAAATAACTGAACTTTCAATTCAATAGCGGCAACAGCAATGTCTTCCTTGTGATCAAAATATTGCCAAAGAGTGCTCTTCGACCCGCCCAATATACTAGAAATATCAGACATAGTGACATTATCGTAGCCACTCTCTAAAAATGCATTCATCGCAACGTTTACGATATTTTTGCGACGCGCACTTTTTTTCAGTTCTCTCTTTGAACTGATTGATAGGACATTTTTTTGCCGCATAAATCCTACATGGCTTCGGATCATCGAAAAAAATGGTGCTCGATAATGTCAGTGACAGATTAAGGAAATTAAGGAAAATTAATCTCTTGATAAGAATATGATTATATTATACTAATTCTAGATATTATTCTTGCCGCTAAGCTTTCTCTAAGTGGCTGTCCTCGCTTAATTTTTCTCCACGTATTATAGCTTATCCCAAGCTCTTTCTGTAACATTGAATCCGTTCTTCCAGTTGAAAAGCGTATAATTTTATCCGCGATATCTTTTGGCAATTTCACCATCTTACATTGTGAACTCATATCGAAATCTTCCGAAGATTACTGCTAAAGCTATAATATAGATCGGTATTTCTCTGGAATATTTAGCTATATTGCATAACTTTTCATATCGGGTAGACAAGATATCGCGGGAGTACTGACGTATCCAATTCGGCACGGCGGGACAGAAACTTGGCCCGACCATCGCCCGAAAGCCGAACCATATCGAGATAGCGACCTGCGGCAAGAATTTGAGTGACCCCGGTATCCATCGGCGTCATGAAAACCGAAAAGTTGGACATGGCCTCTGCTGTGCTGGCATCGACCTGCCGATGGCTGACCCGCTGAACGAAATGGCGAGTGCGGTAGTCCTGAAAGGTCCCTGCCCAGATCTCTGTGACATAAGTGACGCGATCTTCCAGTCGCGCCCTACAATCGTCGAACATGAAGCCGAGTTCGAGGTTATGTTCTGTGTTCTCGGCCGCACGGCAGTAATAAGATGCCTGTTCTTCCTCGGCATAGTTAGTGAGCCAGCCTGTCATGTCTTTGCTGTCGAGCGCGTTGGCGTCCGCCAGCAGCAGGCGGTCAAGAGCGCATTCCAGTTTGGTGGGCGAAAGCATCATGCTTGTGCCCTTTCGAATCCCATCACCGAGCGGTAATATTCCCAGCGCGGAAGGTTACCGCTTTCATCGTTCTGCGAAAACTCGGACTCGAGCTTGGCAGGATCACGCACGCCTTTCTGGAAGATCGCATTGCCAGGCGTGTGGCTGCCGATGTGGATCCGGTGGAAGATCGAAGCGTCTTCCATGCTAATTAAACCGCATGGACCCAGTAAATTGGAGCTTTGCCGTAACCGGTGGCGAAGCATGTCCGCATCGTCGTTCTGGTGGGCGAAATAGGCGTAGTGGACCTCGGTCGTTTCGGCATCGATTGGGGTCGCGAAGCGCAGGTTTATGACGTCGAGATGTTTGGTTGAAACGAAAGTCGGGAACAACTGGACGATGCGTGACCCGACTGATGGATCCTGCCCTTTGAAGGCAATCAGATCCTTATCTTTTAGAACGCTGGGACCGCTCGCCACGGAGAGTGCCGACTCGAAACAGACATGGCCGCGTTTCGTGGCGGTATACTGCCGCCCTTTGCCGCCCTGCCAATTGAGCATCTTGAATGCCGCGTGGAGCAGCGGGGCATGGTAGCCGTCGTTGTCGTTGTAACCCTTCCAGTTGCTGTCATAGCGAACCTTCTGATAGCCCAGCAGTTTAAGGCGACCGTCGCCCGCCATCAGTTCGCGCAGGGTTTCTCCTGCTTCGCCGAGAAACTGGTCAAGGGGTTCTGTCTCAGCCGAGAACGTCACGAATATCAGGCCGTAGAACAGATCGAAGCGCGGCTGCCCCAAGGGGTAGTCCGCCTTGTCGAAACCGGGTACGAATTCGCGCGGGTTGGGACATCCAACAAGCTCGCCCTTGGCACTGAACAGCCAACGGTGATAGGGGCATTCGAACTCGGTTTTGTTACCCATTACCGCAGTTTCGAGCTGGTTGCTGCGATGCGAGCAGGCATTGTAAAACACGCGAACCTCGCCCCCTTCATCCCGCGAGATCAACAGCGGGATTCCTGCGAGGCGGATCGTCCGGAAATCGCCTGGGTTGGGCAACTCGCTTTCGTGCGCAACCGGATGCCATTCCGGGCCGTGAAATATCCGCTTGATCTCTTCCAAGTAGAGATCCGATCGCGTAAAGGCCGCCTTGGGAACTTCGTTATAATTCTTCGGCCAGGTCAAGGTCGCGTCAGCCATCCTCTTGCTCCCGCATTTCCAGTGATCGTTTATCTGACCGTCTTCAACGCTCTGTTTCGAGCGCTTTGCCCAGTTCGGCCCACATCCGGCCCGAATTACGCGCGCCTTCGAGATAGCTTTCGGGACATAAGTGATAGGGTGGACGGCAAGGTCCGGCGTTCATCCATCCACCGGCGGTCATCCGCGCCTTTTCCAGCGGAATGTTGTAGGTGGAGAATTCCTTGAAGCTGCCATTGGGAAACAGCGTTGCTGCCGTGGGCGCGAGCCGCCCCATGAAGGTCTTGGCCTTGCTCCAGTCGCCGGTGGCGCGGGCCTGTGCGACGAGATCGCGCAATGTCGTACTGACGAGAGGATGGCAGACCGCGCCGCTTGTCCAGAAGGCATCGACCGAATCGTCCATCCGCGCCGCGCCATAGTAATCGAAGTCGATCGGCAGCAGCTTGATCCGCCCCTTGATTGCGGCCAGATCGGGCAGCAGTGTGCCAACACCGATATACTTGGCAGTAACAACTTGGGGGATTTCGGCGACCTGACCCCAGAAATGGCGCGGGAAATCGAACTTGAATGCTTCGGGATTGGCATAGATTGCAATATTGATATCGGGCACCGCCTCAGCGACATCCTTGTAGAACTGGACCGCGACATCGACGCTCGGCGCGCACCACATCGGTACGCCCAGCATCGTCCCGGTCGCGCCGATATCGACTGCCTCGCGGGTCAGCGCGATGGTGTCGCGGGTGTTGATACAGGTTGTGCCGACAAACACCGGAACCCGGCCCGCTGCGGCATCTACGATAGTCTTCATAAAGACGAGCTTTTCGTCAAGCGTCATGGTCGCGGCCTCGCCCAGCGTTCCCATACTCAGGATGCCGTCGACTCCGGCCTCGATCAGGCCGTTGACCATGCGGGCTGCTTCGTCGACATTAACCGTATCAGTGGCGCGCCAATCGGTAGCACCTTCCTTGGCGGGCGTCGGCACGATCGCCCAGGCACCCTTTATATCAGCAGCAGTCAGCAGTTCACGCGCCACGCAACATCTCCCAAAGATTTTCAATCATTAGCCAATATGTAACGCATTGCCCACGGGCTTGGCAAGGGAGGAATGCGGATTTATGAAGCCGAATGTGACTAGGATTGCACCCTTCCGGCCGGACGGGTGCGGGTTTGGAGAAATCAGAGATGACAGACGCAAACGTAAGATTTGCAGGCAAGATCGCGATTGTCACGGGAGCAGCCCAGGGCATCGGCTTTGCTACGGCCCAGCGCCTAGGGCGAGAAGGCGCCACAGTCGTCGTTGCCGATCGTGCAGAACAGGCGACACTGGATGCGGTTGCGCGACTTATGGCCGAATCTGTCGACGCTCACCCCGCCATCCACGACCTCGAGCAACAGGCTGGAGCCGCTGCCCTGTACAACGCTGTAAGCGATAAATTCGGGCGGATCGACGTGGCCGTCCATAATGTCGGTGGCACGATCTGGGCCAAGCCTTATTGGGAATACACCACCGAAGAAATCGTCGCCGAAATTAATCGCTCGTTGTGGCCGACGCTGTGGTGTTGCCATGCAGTGCTGCCCCACATGCGCGCGGCGGGTCGCGGCGCGATCGTCAACATCGGCTCGGTGGCAACGCGCGGGGTCAATCGCGTGCCCTACGCGGCTGCGAAAGGTGGCGTGGCGGCGCTGACCGCTGCGTTGTCGCTGGAACTGGAGGATTGTGGCATCAGGGTAAATTGCGTGGCTCCTGGCGGGGTCAACGTGACCCGTGTCACCCCGCGTAATACCGCTCCGCATTCCGACGCGGACCGCAAGGGCTTTGGCGAGGTGATGGAGCAGACCTTGCGCGATACCCCGCTGGGTCGCTTCGGCGAGCCCGAGGAACTGGCCGCCGCGATCTGCTTTCTAGCCGCCGACGAGGCGTCCTACATCACCGGCCAAACCCTCTACGTCGCAGGTGGCGGGATCGGCTGATCCCGCCCGCCTTACGAGCCTAACCAGCCTGCTTGAGGATATCGCGGAGCGACACATCGGCATCGGCCAGCTGCGCGGCCTGGGCATTGGCTCGGCGCTCGATCAGCCGTTTGCCGATGCCCATGTCTGGGGCGCGGTTGACAGTCAGGATGCCCTCGATCATCTCGCCTGACTGGAAGAATGCGGTAAACTGGTTGCTTGCCATGTCTCCACGCAGGGTTACCTCGGCTTGCACCGGGATATGGCCGCAGAACTGGATATTGAGATCGAACTGGTCGCTCCAGTACCACACCGGCTTGCAGTAATCGACGCCCTGCCCGAGCACGGCGAGCGCCGCGGCCTGAGCCTGATCGGCAGCATTCTGGTAGGTTTCCTGGCGGATATGGCCGCCGAAGAAGCTCTCCTGTTCGGCCACGTCGCCGGCGGCAAAGACATTCTCATTGCTGGAGCGGCACCGCCGATCGACGATGATGCCGTTATTGGTGACGATGCCTGCGTCCCGGGCTAGGCTGATTTCCGGCACTATCCCGACCCCGACTACCACGGCATCGCAATCCACCAGTGATCCGTCATCGAGTTCGACCTGCGTCACCCGCCCGTCAAGCACCTTCATCGCGTTCACGCCGCGTCCGAAGCGGGTGTCGACGCCGCGCTGGCGATGTTCCTCGCCCAGCCATTGCCCGAACTGCGGCCCGAGCGCGCGAATCATAGGCGCGGCAAGCGGTTCGATCGCGGTCACTCGGCACCCCAGCTTGACCGCGCTGGCCGCGACTTCAGCCCCGATCACACCCATGCCGATGATGACGATCCGGGCGCCGTCCCTGAGGTCCGTCGCCATCCGGGTGGCATCGTCCCGGGTGCGCAGGTAATGCACGTTGGCGGCGTCGGCACCCTCCATGTTGAGCTTGCGGGCGGAACCACCGGTGGTCAGCAGGATGCGGTCGGCTTGGACCAGGTCTCCGCCCGTCAGGCGCACAGCGCTCGCCGCCAGGTCGAGCGCTTCGGCACGCGTGCCAAGCCGCATTTCGATGCGGTTGGCGGCGTACCAGGCCTCGTCATGAAGGAAGAAATTGTCCGGTACATTGGCCGGATCCCACAACACCTCCTTGGACAGGGGCGGGCGCTCGTAGGGCCGCCACGGTTCTTCGCCGATAAGGGTGATCCGGCCATCGAAGCCAGCCTGGCGCAAGGACTCCACCGCGCGGCCACCCGCAAGATTTGCTCCGACCACGGCTACCGATTTCATGCGATTCTCCCAACTTTGCGTGCTTTCCCGGTCTTATTGCCGGAAGGCGCACCTCCCTATAGACCTTCTTTGCACAATATGCAATGCGTTGCGAGAGTTAACGCGCGCTAGGCGGATTCCTGGATTTCCATTTTTTCAAGACGCAAGGCGAGCTGCCGACGGGTAAAGCCTAAGGTGCGCGCCGCGCGAGCAACGTTGCCCCCACTTGCATCAAGGGCCTCGCGGATCACCAGCCCTTCCATTTCCAGCAGGCTTCCGCCCTCATCGACGATCAGATCCAGCATCTGGCGCACCAAGTTGGCGCGACTACCAACATTGTCAACGGCGCTGATCCTGCCATCGTTGGTCATGCACATCGCCGGCTTCAATTCGAGGCCGTCGGTTTCCAAGAACAGGTGTCTGACGTCGATCGCTCGTCCGTCGTCCGCCAACAGCACGGCGCGTTCCACCATTCGCTCAAGTTCGCGCACATTGCCCGGGAAATCGTAAGCCAACAGCGCGTTAATCGCCCGCGGAGTGAAGCCCGATACTGTTCGGCCATGGCGCAGGGCATAACGCAGACGGAAGTGTTCCAGCAGCACCGGAATGTCCTCGCGGCGCTGGCGCAGCGGCGGCACCCGGACCGGTAAAGTCGATATCCGGTAGAACAAGTCGGCACGAAACGTGCCTTCCCGCACCGCCTCGTTAAGTTCCACATTCGATGCTGCGATCAATCGGACATCCACCTTGATCGTCCGCGTATCGCCGACCCGCTCGAACTCACCTTCCTGGACAGCGCGCAGAATCTTCGATTGTGCAAGTGGCGACAGTGTCGATATCTCGTCCAGGAACAGCGTGCCGCCATTGGCCAGCTCGAACCGACCGGGCCGGGCGGCAACCGCGCCAGTATAGGCCCCCTTGGCCACGCCGAACAGCTCCGATTCGATCAGCCCCTCAGGGATCGCCGCGCAGTTGAGCGCGATGAACGGCTCCGCCTCGCGCGTGCTCAGCCGATGAGCGAGCTTGGCCAGCACTTCCTTGCCGACCCCGGTCTCGCCCATTAACAGCAGCGTCGCATTGCTCGCTGCGGTGCGTTCGATCATGGTCTTGGCTGAGAGGAACGCTGCCGATATCCCAATCACCGTTTGGCCCGCATCATGCCACGTTTCGGACAGGACCAGCGGCGTCGCGGCCAATTCGAGGTCGTCCAACTGATCCCATTCGGGTTTTGGTTTGGCGTGAAGTACGCAGGCAGCATCGCCTCGCCCCGCACATTCCACTTCGCGCATGATGATCGGTTGTCCCGCGAAGGTTGTGGCAAAGCCGCTTGCAAAGCCGGTCTGCATCCAGCACACCGGATCGGTGCTGTGCCCCATCGCGTTGAGATGGATCGCCGCCTCCATCGAATCGTGGACCGTGAACCGGCCTTCGAAATGCCCCCGCGAGGGATCGTTTTCAAGAGTTTCGATCTGGGTCCAGCCGAACCCGGTCAAGGCGTGTGCCTGCGGTCCGACCGCGAATGCTTCGAGATAATCACCATCCGGGCGCAATTTCTTCGCGCCGATCGCGCACCGTGCGCCTTCGGCAAAACCGACACCCCAGAAGAACCGGCTGGCCGCTTCTAGCCCCAATTCGGCCACCAGGCGGCTGCGCCAGCTGGCCAGGGCCGCTTGGCTGAGCAGTACGCAGCGTTCACCGTCATGCCAGATCCGGCCCATTTCCGGTGAGAACAGCAGCTTGCTGGCAAGGTCGGCGTATCCTGGGAGCGTCTCCATCCGGTCAGCTTATCAGATTCGTAACTTCCGGCCCAGACTTAAGCCTCGACATTTACATATACGTCGATCTGCACGGTGCCTCGCCGTGGGATTGACCAACCGGACTGCGGTAAATCGGCCCGAAAACGATATTGGCACGATTCGTGCTTATAACTGTCCCGACAAGAAAAATCGATGGCGGCTTTAGCCATGCTGTTGGGAGAGGATCAAATGAACGACAACATTGCCGATCTGGTTGATTCACGCACCGGGCGCCAATCGCGCTCGATCTACGCGAGCGAAGACATCTATCGGCAGGAACTTGAGCGGATCTTCGGGCGCTGCTGGCTGTTCCTGGTCCACACCAGCCAGATTCCGAAGCCGGGCGACTATTTCCGCACCTTCATGGGCGAAGACGATGTGATCGTGATCCGCCAGAAGGACGGGTCGATCAAGGCGTTCCTTAACAGCTGCACCCACCGCGGGAACCGGATCTGCCGCGCCGATCGCGGCAATGCGCGCGCCTTCACCTGCAACTATCACGGCTGGTCTTTTTCCCCGGACGGCGCGCTCGCCGGGGTGCCGCTGGAAAGCGAGGCCTATTTCGGCGAACTCGACCGCACCAAGTTCGGCCTGATCCCGGTGACGAAAGTGGCCGAGTACAAGGGCCTGGTGTTCGGCTGCTGGGATGCCAATTCGCCCAGCCTCGATGACTATCTGGGCGATGCCAAGTTTTTCCTCGATGTCTGGCTGGATGCCATGCCGGGCGGATCGGCACTGCTCGGCGAGACGCAGAAGATGGTGCTGGGCACCAACTGGAAGCTGCCAGTCGAGAACGTCTGCGGCGATGGCTATCACCTGGGCTGGGCACATGCCGGCGCGATGGCAGCAGTCCAGTCGATGGACCTCACCGGGCTCAGCGTCGGCAATTCCGGGGTCGATCTCGATGGCGGGCTGTCGGTCGCCGGCATGAACGGGCACATGGTCTTGAGCGCGCTCGACGGCGTTTCCGGCTACGCCTTCTATCCTGATCCCAAGCCGATCCTCGAATACCTAGAGGCCAACCGCCAGACGGTGATCGACCGTCTGGGCGAAGTGCGCGGCAGGCAGGTGTGGGGTGCGCAGGTCAACATAACCATTTTCCCCAACCTGCAACTGCTGCCCGGGCTCAACTGGTTCCGGGTCTATCATCCAAAGGGTCCCACCCAGATCGAACAGTGGACCTGGGCCATGGCCGAAAACGACATGCCCGAGGCGGTGAAAGCGCAGATTCTCGAAAACCAGTGCCTGACCTTCGGCTTGGCGGGCCTTTTCGACAACGACGATGGCGACAATCTGACCGCCTGCACCGAACAGTCGCGCGGCTGGCGCACGGCGCAGATGGATGTCTACACCAACATGGCGCTGGGCCGCTCGGGCAAGCGCGAGGGCTTCCCCGGCGATATCGCCTCCGGCTTGGTAAGCGAACACAACCAGCGCTATTTCTACCGCCGCTGGCAAGAGCACATGATGGCGGAAACCTGGGCCGAAGTGCCCACGTACAACATTAACTCGCTGACCGACGAGGAGGCCGAGCATGCTTGACCGACCGCTTGCCCCTCCCCCGGTGGAGGTGATCGTTGCAGTTACCCAGGCACTCCACCGCGAAGCCCGGCTGCTCGACAACGAAGATCTCGACGGCTGGCTGGCCATGCTTGGCAAAGACGTCAGCTATCGCCTGGAACTGAAGAGCCGAAGGTTCCGCGCTGACCGTTCGCCGCCTTTTCCACTTGGCCCAGGGGTAATCTTCAACGAGGATCTGGGTAGGCTGAAAATGCGGGTGGATCGCCTGAAATCCGGCTTCGTCTGGGCCGAAGATCCGCCCAACTACATCCGCCGCGCTGTCTCCAACGTCGAGGTGCTGGCCACCCGGGCCGATAACGAGGTGCGGGTCCATTCGGTGCTGGGGATGCACCGCAATCGGATCGATGGCACCACCCGCCTGCTCACCGCCGGACGCACTGACCTCTGGCGCAGCGAAGGCAGCGCTTGGCTGCTGGCCGCGCGCGAAATCGTGCTGGACCATTCCGTGCTGCCGGACAGCAACCTCAACGCCTTTTTCTGAACAAGCCTGACGGGAGAGAACAATCATGCGCTTCGAACGGATCGGTCGCGAACCGGATTATTCACGCTACATGGACCTCAAGGAAGGCTGGCTTGACCGCCGGATCTTTTCGGATGCGGACATCTACGAGGAGGAGCTGTACCGCATCTTCGCGCGGTCGTGGCTGTTCGTTGCCCACGAAAGCCAGATCCCAAACAGCGGGGACTTCCTGACGACCCACATGGGTGAAGACGCGGTGATCGTCGCGCGCCAGCCCGACGGTTCGATCCGGGTCATGCTCAATTCCTGCCCGCACCGCGGCAATAAGGTGTGCTTCGCCGATGCCGGGAACACCCGTCGGTTCGTCTGCAATTACCACGGCTGGGCGTTTGACACCGCCGGCGACCTCAAGGGCATGCACGAGGAATATTGCTACGACGCGGGCGATATCGACTTCAAGAACCATGGCCTCAAGAACGTCGCCAAGGTCGGCAACTACAAGGGCTTGGTGTTCGCCACCTTCAACAGCGATGCGCCGAGCCTGGAAGCCTGGCTAGGCGATTTCCGGTGGTATCTCGACATGATCCTCGACAACGAGGAAGGCGGCACCGAATTCATTGGCGGCTGCATCAAGTCGGTGATCAGCGCGAACTGGAAGTTCGGGGTCGAGAACTTCATCGGCGACGCTTATCACGCCGGCTGGACGCATGATTCGGGCACTCGGTCGATGAACAACGGCCAGCCGTTCCCGCCGATCGACATGGATAATTCCTATCACGCCAGCGTGAACGGCCACGGCTGGGAATTCGGCACCGAAGGCGTGGGCGACCTCTTCCTGCTCGGGCGCCCCAAGGTGATGGACTATTACAACAAGATCCGCCCGAAGATGGCAGAACGCCTGGGCGAGATGCGCTCGAAGATCTTCGGTTCGGTCGCCTCGGCATCGATCTTCCCCAACGTCTCGTTCCTGCCGGGCATTTCCACCTTCCGCCAGTGGCAACCCAAGGGGCCAATGCAGTTCGAATTGAAGACCTGGGTGATCGTCAACAAGAACATGCCCGACGACATCAAGGAGGAAGTGACCAAAGGCGTGATGCAGACCTTTGGCCCCGGTGGCACCTTCGAGATGGATGACGGCGAAAACTGGGAAAACTGCACCACCGTCAACCGCGGCGTCGTCACCCGGCACGAGCGCCTGCACTATCGCTGCGGGATCGGCCGCCAGATCGAACACGATACCCTGCCGGGCATCGTCTATCGCGGCCAGTACAACGACGCCAACCAGCGCGGCTTCTATCAGCGCTGGCTCGACATGATGACCCATGACGAATTCGGCAAGATGCCGGCACGGCCCGAACCGCAGCTGGGCAATGTGGGCGAAACCCGCGATCTTCCTGGCCTGTTCGCGCTCTGAGAGGAACTACAGCTATGACCGACACCGCAACCCTCGAGCGCACATGTGAAGGGACTACCGCATCGCTCGAACTGACCCACGCGCTGACCCAGACGCTGTATCGCGAAGCACGGCTGCTCGACGATGAACACTACAAGGCCTGGGCCAGCATGCTGGCGGAAGACCTGCATTACCACATGCCGGGGATCGAAACCCGCTATCGCCGCGACAAGACCGAGCAGGTGACCGACCTGACCCGGATGGCCTATTACAACGACAGCAAGCCCGAAATCCTCAAGCGGCTTTCTCGGCTCGAGACCGGAACGGCCTGGTCGGAGGATCCGGCGACGCGCTACACCCATATCATCACCAACGTCGAGGTGGAGCTTACCGAAAAGGCCGACGAGTTCCGAGTCTATTCGAACTTCTATGCTTATCGCAATCGCAACGAACGCGACGAGGATTCGCTAATCGGCAACCGTATCGATATCTGGCGTCAGGTCGGCAACAGCTTTCAACTGGTCAAACGCCGAGCGATCCTCAAGCACAATGTAATGTTGAGCAAGAACCTCAACATCTACGTTTAGTCTATCCACCTTTATAAATAGTAATGATAAAACACGAGGGAGAATGCCAAATGACAAAACCGATTGATGTATTTCAGAAAGGCGTCCTGCGCGCCAGCGCCTCGGCGATCGTAGTATCTACCGGGCTTGTGCCGATGACGGCGCATGCGCAGGATGCAGCAGCAAGCGAGCCTCAGGCCGAGGAGCAACGGGCCGGCGGTCTAGGTGAAATCATCGTGACTGCGCGCAAGCGGTCTGAGAACCTGCAGGAAACGCCGGTCGCGATCACCGCTATGAATGCCGAGATGCTCGAAGCGCGCGAAGTCAACAACGTCGCCCAGGTGGCCAAGTTCGCGCCCAACGTGAACATGTCGCCGGTTGCCAACATCTCCGGTTCCAGCGCCACGATCACCGCGTTCATCCGCGGCGTCGGTCAGACCGACTTCAACATTACCGTGGATACCGGCGTGGGCATCTATGTCGATGGCGTCTATGTCGCCCGCTCGGTCGGTGCGCTGCTCGACATGACCGACATCGCTGATGTGCAGATCCTGCGCGGGCCGCAGGGCACGTTGTTCGGCAAGAACACCATCGGCGGCGCGATCGTCGTCAATTCCGTCCAGCCGCAACACGAATTTGACCTGAAGCTCGAAGCGGCGACCGGCCGGTTCAACCGCGCCGATTTCAAGGGCATGATCAACGTGCCGCTGAGCGACAATCTCGCAATGCGCGCGGTTGCTTCCTATGAAACCCGCGACGGCTACCAGAAGCGTTTGTTCGACGGCGGCCGCCAGGGCAACAAGGACAGCTTCGGCGGACGCATTGCGTTCAAGTGGGAGCCGACCGATAAGCTGACCGTCAGCCTCAGCGGGGATATCAACATCCGCCGCGAAGAGCAGACGGCCATTTCGCTGCTCGAACTGCAGGACCAGAACGTGCCGCTGCGCTTCGTCGATATCCCGAACAGCGCGACGACACCCGGCGGCCCCAACCGCCAGATCGCTGCGCCCAGCTCGATGTATTTCTGGAACAAGATCCGCGTCACCGATGGCAGCTGTGGAGCACCTTGGGGCGGGTTTGGCGTTCCGGGTACCCTTGCGCCGACCGGCAACCCGGCCTGCGCCAGCACCCGCTGGATCACTGGCGACATCGACACCACCTGGGCTGGCGGCGTCAACCGGTCGGACTTCGATCTATGGGGCACGAACCTCACCCTCGATTACGATTTCGGCGATTTCAGCCTGAAGTCGATTTCGGCCTACCGCGACCAGAGTTCGCACATGGAATACGATTTCGACGGCACTCCGCATACGATCCTGCGGATCGCAAGCGATATCGATGTGTGGCAGGCCTCGCAGGAACTGCAGTTTACCGGAAGCCTGATGGATGGCCAGGTGAAGTTCGTTCTGGGCGGCTATTATCTCAAGGAAAAGGGCACTGACTACACCCCGATGGAATTCGGGTTTGCCCAGTTCTTTACTGGCGGCGACATCGACAACGACAGCTATGCCTCATACCTGCAGGCCACCTTCAAGGTGACCGACCGGTTCTCGATCACGCCGGGCATCCGCTACACTAACGAGACCAAGCGGTTCGACCCGTCTGTGCAGACGATCTTCAACGACCGCTCGCAACTCGATCCAGTGCTGGCATCGGTCTATCCGCAGGGCGCATTCGTCGCGTTCAGCCAGTGCCTCGTCGGACAGGCAAACCCGGCGGCCAACCTGTTCCCGTCAGGCCCGCTGGCCGGTTTCCCGCTACCGAACTGCACGCCTTCGGCGACCAACCCGGGCGGCAACCACACGATGCCGGCCATCGAGGTTTCGGCCAAGGCCAAGGAGTGGACCCCGGCGATCTCGGCGGACTACAAGATAACCGACAATTCGCTGATCTATGCGTCCTATTCGAAAGGCTTCAAGAACGGCGGGTTCAGCCAGCGCATCTTCCCAGCTGAAATCGCGACCCCCTCGTTCACGCCGGAATTCGTCGAATCCTACGAAATCGGCCTGAAGAACGAACTGTTCAACCGGCGCCTGCGCCTGAACATCGCGGCGTTCCTTTCCGATTACAGCGACATGCAGATCACTGTGAACGAAGGGATCGCTCCGAAGGTTCGCAACGCCGGTGCCGGCCGGATCAAGGGCTTCGAGATCGAAGGCGAAGCTGCCCCGATCGAACAGGTTCGCGTGAACTTCGGCGTGGGTTATCTCGATGCCTACTACACCAAGATCGATCCGAGCGCGGCGCCAGTCACGCTGGATTCGAAGTTCGCCTTCGTTCCCAAGTGGACAGCTTCGGCCGCGATCAACGCCGACGTCTATGAAGGCAGCATGGGCAAGCTGACCCTGCGCGGCGATTGGTCCTACCAGAGCGGCACCTTCAAGGATGCAGTCAACAGCCCGCAACTGTTCCAGCCCGCGTACAGCGTGTTCGGCACCAGTGCCTCGTTCACCGACAGGAGTGAGCACTTCACCCTGACTGCGGGCGTCACGAACCTGACCGACAAGCGCTATCTGCAGGGCGGCTATGTCGATCTCAACGTCGGCGGCGCCGCAACGGCCAGCTTCTCGCGTCCGCGCGAATGGTTCCTCAAGCTCGCCTACAAGTACTGATGAAGGCCCGAGGGCGGCGGACCGCCACCGCCCTCACCCTTGCCTCGACGGGCAAGGCCAGAACAGAATAACTAAGGAGAAATCCGATGGACGGACTGCGCTATTTTCTCATTCCGGTCATGACCTTGGCGGGCGTTATCGGATTCATGCTCGGCGGCAGCTACGTCTGGCTGGGCGCGGCGACCTTTCCGGTGTTGATGACGCTGGATATCCTGCTGCCGGCGGACCACAAGATGCGCGCGCAGGGCACGGCACTGCTTGGCGATTTCGCCATGTACCTCCAGCTCCCGTGCATGATCCTGCTGGTCTGGGCCTTTGCCCGATCGGTTGCGACCGCGATCAACCCGATCACCGGCGCCGACAATTCAAGCTGGCAACTGGCCGGATCGCTGCTCAGCCTGGGTTGGCTCTCGGCGGTGCCGACCCTGCCGGTGGCGCATGAGCTGATGCACCGCCGCCACTGGTTTCCTCGCTATGTCGCCAAGTGTCTGAGCGCGTTCTACGGCGACCCCAATCGCGATATTGCCCATATCGTCACCCACCACGTCCATCTCGACACGGCCAAGGATAGCGATACCCCTCGGCGCGGGCAGACCATCTACAGCTTCGTGTTCCAGGCGAGTTGGGGTTCCTACAAGGATACTTGGGAAAAGTCGGCCGAAATCCTCCGCAAGCTTGGCCATGCTTCGCTGGGATGGCGCAATCCGGTGTGGCTACTGCCGCTCTTATCGGGCAGTATCATCGTCTTTGTGGGCTTGACGGCAGGCCTTGGCGCGGCGCTGACCGCTGTCGGCGCGATGGTAATGGCCAAGATGTTCGTGGAGGGGTTCAACTACTTCCAGCACTATGGCCTGATCCGGGTCGAAGGGGCGCCGATCGAGCTCCATCACGCCTGGAACCACCTTGGCGCGATCGTCCGGCCGATCGGTGCGGAAATCACCAACCACATCAACCATCACCTTGACGGGCATATCCCCTTCTATGCGCTGAAGCCCGAACCGCAAGCGCCGCAGATGCCCTCACTGTTCCTGTGCTTCGCCGCCGGACTGATCCCGCCGGTCTGGTTCCGCTTCATCGCGCAACCGCGCCTCAAGGACTGGGACGAACGTTTCGCCACCCCCGGCGAACGCAAGCTGGCGGATCAGGCCAACGCACAGGCTGGCTGGCCGCGCTGGCTGGCCAGCACTTGAACGCCAGGCCAATCGTCCACCCTCATTCGGGCGACAATCTGCAACTGCAGATTCCGCCCGCCCATTTCGGAAAAACCCGACAATGTTTTCTTTCCTGCGCAAATCCAAGATGAACACCGTAACCGTGGAAGGATCGCCGACCACGCTTGACATACCGGCGGGCAAGACACTTCTTGAAGCGATGCTGGACGCGGGTCTGGCCATGCCGCACGATTGCAAGGTTGGCTCGTGCGGTACCTGCAAGTTCAAGCTCGTGTCTGGCAAGATCGGCGAATTGAGCCCGTCGGCCCTTGCACTTGAGGGCGACGAACTGCGCAGCGGCTTTCGCCTCGCCTGCCAGGCCATTCCGCGCTCGGATCTGACAATCGCGGTTGATGCGCCACTCTCGCAAGGGATCGCCATTGCTACATATCGCGGCACCATCGTCGCCGCACAACGGCTATGCGAGGATATAATCGGGCTGACCATCGAACTGGATCGGCCACTGGCCTTCACTCCCGGACAATACGCTGATCTGACCGCTCCCGGCATCGAAGGTGCACGCAGTTATTCATTCGCCTTCGCGACGGTTGGTGAACCCACCCAGCAACTGCATTTTCACATCCGGCACGTTCCGGGCGGCGCATTTACCGACTGGCTGTTCTGCACCGATCGCACCGGAATGGAGCTGAAGGTTACCGCCCCCTATGGGCAATTCGCCCTCAAGGACAGCACTGCCCCCATTCTTTGCATCGCCGGGGGTAGTGGTCTAGCGCCGATCATCTCGATTCTGGAGCAGGCGCTCGACCGGGGCGCAGACCGGGCGGTGCACCTGCTGTACGGTGCGCGCCGTAAGTCCAATCTCTATGCCCTCGACAAAATTGCGGCCCTTCGTCAACGCTGGATGGCCCCTTTCGAATTCGTCCCGGCCTTGTCGGATGAAGAGCCAGACAGCGACTGGGCAGGAGCGCGTGGGCTGATCACCGAGCAGATTGCGGGCGTTGCAGACCTGGCGGCGCACGAAGCCTATCTGTGTGGCCCACCGGCGATGATCGACTTTGCCGAAGCGCAATTGCTTGCCGCCGGCCTCTCACGTTCGGTCATTTCGGCCGACCGCTTTCTTGATCGCAGCAATCGCACGTAAAAAAAGACGGGCGCTCGACGAATCGAGCACCCGCCAAGGGTGGAGAGATCTAAGCCGCTTCAGCTTCCGGGGCGTTTGCCGATGCCGATTCCACCGTCGCTGAGCAAAACCGTTCCTGTCATGTAGGCCGAGTCCCGACGCGAGGCGAGCAAGGCATAGAGGCCGGAGTGATCATCCGGTTCGGCGATCCGCGCGAGCGGCGTCATCCCGGCAATCATCGCGTCGAGCCCTTCCATATCTTCCATGTGAACATCGGCTGTTCCGCCCGCATGGGTACCGCCCAGCGGCGTTCGGGTGCCGCCTGGCGCCACGCCGTTGACCCTGACGTCGGGGGTTAGTTCCCAGGCGAGCTGGCGGATCAGGCCCAGCACGGCGTGCTTCGACGCCACATAGGGCGTACCGCCACCGCCGGTGTAGAAGCTTGAAGTCGAGGCAGTAAAGATGATGCTGCCCTTGGTCTTACGCAACTCCGGAATTGCGGCACGGGCGCCAAGGAAGTAGCCCTTTACGTTGACGCCGAAGATCTCGTCCAGCGTTTCCGAGAGCTTTTCGGGTTCCATGTCCGCAAGCGGGGTCATGAAATCCCAGATCCCGACATTGCCGACGAACACGTCAAGCTTGCCGAATGCAGCCACGGTTGCGACGACTGCCTTTTCGTTGTCGACATAATTGCGGACATCGCCCTCAATCACGACTACTGCGTTGCCATGCCGCGTACGCACCAAGTCGGCCTGAGCGGCATCCCTGACCAGGACGCCAACCTTGGCACCTTCTTCGATAAAGCGCGCGACGACCGCCTCACCGATCCCTGTGGCGCCGCCGGTTAGCAGCGCCACTTGTCCTTCGAGCCTTGCAGTCACATCGTTCCTCCCGAAGATCGCGGGTTCTCGATCACTGATCGAACATCCCGACGCGGCCTTCCTGAAGGTTGACCACGACCGACTTTGTCTGGGTGTAGTGGTTCAGCACTTCATGGCTGAATTCACGCCCGAAGCCGCTCTGCTTGTAACCGCCCAGCGGCATGTTGGCCTTAAGGTTGTAGTAGCGGTTGATCCAGACCGTGCCGGTTTCAAGCTGACGCGCGATCCGGTGGGCGCGGGCAAGATCCTTGGTCCACACGCCGCCGGCCAGGCCGTAGGTGGTGGCATTGGCCTGCTGCATCATGTCGGCTTCGTCGTTCCAGCTGATTACAGTGGTCACCGGCCCGAAGATCTCCTCCTGCGCGATGCGCATTGTGTTCTTCACATTGGTGAACACCGTCGGCTTGATGAAGTTGCCACCCGCCAGATTTGCAGCATCGGCGCGGGTGCCGCCGGTCAAAACTTCGGCCCCTTCCTCGGTTGCGAGCTGCAGGTAGCTTTCTACCTTGTCGAACTGCATCTTCGACGCCTGGGCGCCAAGCTGGGTTGCCATATCGAGGGGATCGCCCTGGCGGATGCCTTCAAGCGCGGTTTTGAACTTGGCCAGGAACTCGTCCTGGATCGACTGGTGCAGGAACAGGCGCGAACCGGCCAGGCAGACCTCACCCTTGTTGAGCACAGTCGACATCGTAGCGCTTTCCACCGCCGCGTCGATATCGGCATCGCCGCACACGATGTGCGCCGACTTGCCGCCCAGCTCGAGCGTCTGCGGGATGATGTTTGCGGAGGCATACTGGATAATACGGCGGGCAGTGGCGATCGAACCGGTGAATGCTACCTTGGCGACATCGGGGCTGGTGACCAGCGCCTCGCCCACATCCGCACCATAGCCGGTGACGACGTTGATCACACCCGGCGGCAGCAGATCGGCCATTTCCACGAAGAATTCGATCACCGAAAGACAGACCGTCTCGGCCGGCTTCAGAACGACAGTGTTGCCCGATGCCAGCGCTGGTGCGATTTTGCACGCCATCATCAACATCGGTACGTTCCACGGGATGATCTGCGCGCAGACACCGAGCGGTTCGCGGTGAACGATGCCGATCGCATCGGGATAATCGAGCGTCTGGCCATGCAGGCCATAGGCCGCGCCAGCGAACAGCTCGAACTGACCGATAGTCTGGGTCATGTCGAAGAACATCGATTCGCGCATCGGCTTGCCGTTGTTCAACGTTTCGAGCGTCGCGTAGTGCGACTGGCGTGCCTTCAGCCGGCGCGCAATTTCGATCAGGATCTCCTGGCGCTCGCCGGGCAGGCTTTGCGACCACTTGGGAAAAGCAGCCTTGGCAGCGGCAATCGCACGCTCAATGTCCTTGGCATTGCCGGCCTGGATCTTGGTCAGCACCTTGCCGGTCGAGGGATTGAGTAGATCGATGGTCTTGCCGCTGTCCCCGGCAATCCACTCGCCGCCGATATAATGGCCGTACTCGGACTTAATGCCGTAGTCGTTTTCTGTACTTTTCAACTGCGTAGCCATGACAACTCTCCCTTGGTTTTCATAGAACTTCGATGACTAGGTCATCCATCGGATAGATCCGACAGGCCAGGGCGTATCCCTTTGCCTGGTCGGCGACAGAAACCTTGGCCGTGCTCATCTTGCCGGTCCGGTATTCGCCTTCAACAACTCGAACCAGGCAAAACCCGCAACCACCGCCACGGCAGCCCACTCCTATATCGCTGGAACCAAACTGCTCCATCGCGATCAGTACGCGTTCACCCTCGGGGCAAGCGAACTGCCCCCCTCCGAGGATCCGGATCTGGTAGGGCTCAAGCCTCATTCGACCAATCTTCTTCGACTCGGGGCTGCGCGGCAGCGGCCTTCGCCGCAAAGCTTACCCCCCCCACCGCGAAATGCGCTGGGTCCATCTCGCGAAGGATGACGCGAACTGACTCACGCGGCGCCCCGATCGCACCGATGGCAGCATCGGTCAGCGCCCGGATCAGCCGCTCTTTGGCTTCCGGCGGGCGCCCTTCGAGCAGGTTGACCTCGATGATCGGCATATCAGGCCTCCACCTGGAACATGACCGCGCCAAGGTTCTGCACGGTCGTCCGCACGGTCTGGCCGGGAGCCAGGTTGGGCGCGGCGGTGATGCCGCCAGCCATGACGATGTCACCGGCGTTGATCTGTTCGCCCGCTTCGGCAACCAGCCGGGCCGCAGCAACCAGCGAACGGATGGGGTGGCCAAGGATCGCCGCGGTCGACCCGACCTGTACCACTTCGCCATCGATTTCGAGGATCACGCCCAGATTCGAAAAATCGATCCGGGGATCGTGCCAGGATCCGATCACCAGCCCCGACGAGGAAGTGTTGTCGGCGATCACGTCCTCGAGCGCGAACTTGAAGTTCTCGTAACGGCTGTCGATGATCTCCATCGCCGGGGCGATCGCTTCGACTGCTGCCAGCGCAGCGGCGGCAGTCACCTTACCGACCAGCGGGGCCTTCATCAGAAAGGCGACTTCCGGTTCGACCCGGGGGTGGACGTAGCGCGCGCGCGAAAGGGCGGATCCTTCCTCGACCAGCATCGCATCGGTCAGCCTGCCCCAGGCCACTTCGTCGACGCCGACCTGCAACATCTTGGCCCGGCTGGTCAGCCCCATCTTGACGCCGATGCGCCGTTCGCCACGCGACAGGCGCCGATCGACCGAGAGCTTCTGCACCTGATAGGCCTCTTCCACCGTGAAAGCGGTGTCCACAGGGGTGATTTGCGGGGTAGCTGTTGCTTCACGCTGTGCAGAGTCGAGCATTTCCGCGTATTTCGCCAGCCTGTCCATCTCAGTTGGCCTTAGCTTTGATCAGATCAAGCGCAACGTCGATGATCATGTCTTCCTGGCCTCCGACCATCCGGCGGTTGCCCAATTCGACGAGGATCTCGCGGGTATCGATTCCGTACTGTTCCGCTGCCTTTTCCGCATGGCGCAGGAAGCTTGAATAGACGCCTGCATAGCCCAGGCTGAGCGTCTCGCGATCGACCCTCACCGGACGGTCCTGAAGCGGGCGTATGATGTCGTCCGCCGCGTCCATCAGCGCCATCACGTCGCAGCCGTGCTTCCAGCCCTTGCGGTTGGCGGCGGCGATGAACACCTCGAGCGGTGCGTTACCGGCTCCCGCACCCATCCCGGCAAGGCTCGCGTCGATCCGCACCGCGCCCGTCTGCGCGGCGACGATCGAATTGGCCACGCCCAAGGACAGATTGTGGTGCGCATGGATGCCGCGTTGGGTTTCAGGCTTGAGCACCCGGTCATAGGCTTGGAGACGTGCGATCACGCCATCCATGTCGAGCGCCCCGCCGCTGTCGGTGACATAGACGCAATGCGCGCCATAGCTTTCCATCAGCAGCGCCTGCTGCGCGAGCGCTTCGGACTCGATCATGTGGCTCATCATCAGAAAGCCCGATACGTCCATGCCCAGATCGCGCGCGATGCCGATGTGCTGCTTGCCGACGTCGGCCTCGGTGCAGTGGGTCGCGACGCGCACGGAGCGCACCCCCATGGCATAGGCGCGCTTGAGTTCTTCGGCGGTGCCGATGCCGGGCACCAGAAGCGTTGTCAGCACCGCGTTCTGGATGACATCAGCGGCAGCCTCGATCCAGTCCCAGTCGGTATGGGCGCCAAACCCATAGTTGAAGGTCGAACCGTTCAGGCCATCGCCGTGCGAGACCTCGATCGCATCCACCCCTGCCTCGTCAAGCGCCTTGGCGATCGTGCGCACGCTGTCGGTGCCATACATATGCAGGATGGCGTGCATCCCGTCGCGCAAGGTCACGTCCTGGATGTAGAGCCGATCAGATGTTGGATCAAAGGTCATGCTGCGATCTTTTCCATATGAGTCTTGGCCAAGCTCTCGCCTGCCGCCTTGGCGGCAGCGGTCATGATGTCGAGATTACCGGAATAGTTGGGCAGATAATCGCCCGCGCCCTCGACCTCGAGGAACACGCTGGTCTTGAGGCCTTCGAATTCACCGTAGCCGGGGATCTTGAGCGGCCGGTTCGAACCGAAGCGTTCGAACTGCACGTCCTGCTTGAGCCGGTAGCCCGGCACGTATGACTGCACCCTGGCAATCATCGCCAGGACCGAATCGCGCACCTTTTCCTCATCGACCATTTCCGACAGCGTGAAGATCGTATCGCGCATGATCATCGGCGGTTCGGCGGGATTGAGAATGATCACAGCCCGGCCCTTGGCCGCACCGCCGACAGTCTCAATCGCCCGCGCGGTGGTGCGGGTGAACTCATCAATGTTGGCACGGGTGCCGGGACCGGCGGAGCGCGACGAAACCGACGCGACGATTTCCGCATAGTGCACCTTGGCCACCTGCGAGACCGCCGCGACGATCGGAATCGTAGCCTGGCCGCCGCAGGTCACCATGTTGATGTTGCGAACGGTCGCATCGACCGCGGGGTTGACAGGCGGGATGGTCGCCGGACCGATCGCTGCCGGTGTCAGGTCGACCATCAGCTTGCCGTCGCGGGCGAGTATCTCGTCATGCGCCTTGTGCGCATAGGCCGAAGTCGCATCGAAGGCGATGCCGATATCGGCATATTGCGGCATCCGACACAGGCCCTCGATCCCCTCGTGAGTGGTGGCCACGCCCCTTTCGCGGGCCATCGCCAGGCCTTCCGAGGCCGGATCGATCCCGACTACCGCTGCCAGCTCCAGAGTGTCCGAGCCCTTGAGCAGTTTGATCATCAGATCAGTGCCGATATTGCCGGAACCGATAATTGCGCACTTCATCCTGGCCATTTGACCAACCTCCACTTCCAATTCAGTCAGCAGCAAACGTAGCTCGGACAGTGCCAAGCCCATTGATCCGCGCTTCAACGACATCTCCGCGAGAAACCCCGGCCATCGGGCCGAGCGCGCCCGAAAGGATCACGTCGCCTTCCAGCAGGGGCCGCCCGGCATTCGCCATGACCCGCGCCAGCCACAGGGAAGAGGTGATTGGGCTACCAAGACAGGCGATCCCGGCGCCGACCGAAATCGGTTCGCCTTTTACCTCCATAACCATGCCGCACGTGCGCAAATCCAGCCTATCTAGCTTGCGCGGCACCGCGCCGAGCACGAACAGTCCGCTCGACGCGTTGTCGGCGATCGTGTCCCAGATCTTGATGTCCCAGTTGGCGACGCGGCTGTCGACGATCTCGATTGCCGGAACGACATATTCGACCGCGCGGATCATCTCGGCGGTGGTCATGTCGGGGTGGGGCAAATCCCGCCCAACGACGATCGCAATCTCGGCCTCGACCTTGGGCTGGATGACCTGATCAAGCGACACCGGGATACCTTCCGGCACGTCCATGTCTGCGAACAGCATCCCGTAATCGGGCTGGTCCACCCCCAACTGGCGCTGGACTGCAAGCGACGTCAGGCCGATCTTGCGCCCTACGAGCCGCCGCCCGCTAGCCAGGTAGTGCCGGGTGTTGGATTCCTGCACAGCATAGGCGGCCTCAACGCCACCGGCGGCAATCAGGTCTCGGATCGGACTGACCGGTGTGCCGCTTTCGGCGGCGCCGCGCAGCGCCAGAGCCGCTTGTTCGATGGTTTTAGGGTCGATAGTCATCGTCTTAAAGCTTTACGCAGATGTTGGTGATCTCGGTGTAGAATTCGAGGCTGTGCACCCCGCCTTCCCGGCCTATGCCGGAATGGCCGGACCCGCCGAAAGCCGTGCGCAGATCGCGCAGGAACCAGGAATTGACCCAGCACACCCCCACCTCCATCGCCGCCGCCACGCGGTGTCCGCGGGACAGGTTTTCGGTCCAGACTGAGGCGCACAGGCCGTATACCGTATCGTTTGCCAGCGCGATCACCTCGTCCTCGCTGTCGAACGGTAAGATGCCGCAGCACGGCCCGAAGATTTCCTCGCGCATCACGGTGTCGCCGTGGGCGACGTCGATCCACAACGTCGGTTCCACGAAGAAGCCGCCGGCTTCCGCGCCCGAGATTTCAGGAACGCCGCCGCCGGTGACCACGGTGGCCCCGTCCTCGACCGCACGGCGATAGTAGCCCAGCACTTTCTCGCGGTGCTCGGCGCTGATCAGAGGGCCGAGATAGGCGCGATCACCGGTCACGCCCGGCTTGAAGTCCTGCGCCGCCGCCGCCATCCGCGCCACGAAGGCATCGAAGATCGGCCGTTCGACATAGACCCGCTCGGTTCCGAGGCAGACCTGCCCGGTGTTCAGGAAGACCGAGCGCGACAGACCCTCGACCGCTTTGTCGAGGTCGGCATCGGCGAACACGATCGCCGGGTTCTTGCCACCGAGTTCGAACGAGATGTCGCGAACGCCGGTCGCGGCCTTCTGCATGATGGCCTGTCCGGTGCCGGTTTCGCCGGTGAAGGTGATGGCATCGACATCGGGGTTGGACGTGAGGAATTCGCCGGCCGAACCCGGACCGAATCCATGGACGACGTTGTAGACACCCTTGGGCATGCCCACCGCGTTCATCACTTCGCCCAGTAGGGCAGCGGTACGAGGCGTTTCCTCGGACGGCTTGACCACCACGGTATTGCCGCAGGCAAGCGCCGGGCCAACCTTCCAGGTCATCAGCAGCAGCGGGAAGTTCCACGGGCAGACGACGGCGACCACACCCTTGGGCTTGCGCACGGTATAGTTGAACGCCTGGCCGCCATCGGGGGTTGGCGTGTTGAAGCTTTCGCCCGGCATCGTCGAGACGACATCGGCGAACATGCGGAAGTTAGCGGCTCCGCGCGGAATATCGATATGCGACGCAACATGACGCGGCTTGCCGGTGTCGGCCACTTCGGCAGCCAGGAAATCATCCGCTCGGCGTTCGATCTCGGTCGCCACGGCGGTGATCAGCTTGACCCGTTCGGCCGTGGTCATCTTGCCCCACGGCCCGGTAAGCGCGGCCTTGGCCGCAGCCACGGCGTCGGCGACGTCTGCCTGGCTTGCTTCGTGCACAACCCCGATCTCGGCCCCGGTGGCCGGATTGACGTTGGAAAACGACTTGCCCTCGCTGCCTTCGCGATAGGACCCGTCGATGAAGTTCAGGATAGTATCCGTGATTGGAGAGGAGGAGACGGAAGTCATTGGTGCATATTACCTACGTTTTGCCAGAACCCATGGGGCGTCAGAATTGCCTTGCGCCGATCGCAGCGAGGCCGGCGTTGGCGTACTCGACGTCCATCGCTTCGCTCCCGCCGGAAATACCAATCGCACCGACGAATTCACCGGCAATTTCGATCGGTAGGCCGCCGCCGAACATCGCTATTCCCGGCTGCGCGACGATCCCGTCGCGCAAGGCCGGATTGCCCGAAACCATCGCATAGAGATCCGGCGTCGGGACGCGGAAGCTGGCGGCGCTGTAAGCCTTGTCCTGCGCGATCTTTGCAGACGGCGAAGGGGAGCCGCTGGCGCGCACGAACGCGACCAGGTCTCCCCCCGCGCCGACCACCGCGGCAACGACCGGACAGCCCGCCGCCGCACCCATGGCAACGGCGGCAGCCGCTGCCTTGAGCGCCAATTCGTGGCCTACTGTCCGGACCGAAACCACCCCGTCCATGATCAGGTGTTCACCGTCATGAAGCGGTCGTTGAGCGCCTTTTCGTAGTAGAAGATGGCCTTGCCGGCGTTCTCTGCCTGCCACAGGCGCTGCGGATTGTCCGGATAATAAATGTAACCGCCGCTGAAGGTTTCGTTGCGGTTGCCCGAGGGATCGAAGAAGTAGATCGTCTGCCCGCGGGTGATCCCATGACGGGTCGGCCCGATATCCAGCGAAATATCGTAGCGGCTGATGATGTCGGCGGCATGGCCAACATCGTGCCAGGATTCCAGGTTGAACGAGGTATGGTGGATCTTACCGTCTTCGGGATAGCCTAAGAAGGCGACATCGTGTGCTTTGTTGCTGCAGCTAAGAAAGATGCCGAGCCGGGCGCCGCTGGTTTCATCGACCAGTTCCTCGGCGACTGAGAAATCAAGCGCATCGACAAAAATCTTGGCCGAACTGGCTATATCCACGCCGTTGAGCGCACAGTGATCAAAGCGGGTGGCACGCATGCCACGTGGCTCCACGACCCAGACATCGGGGTTCTTGACGGCCGGACCGGTGGCCGACAGCGCCATCTCGGCGTAAAGTTCGAAGACGTGCTGTGTCGGCGTGTTAAACCGAATCTTGCGGCCTACACCGGGATCTTCCCCCGCCGGGATCACGTCGACATGGACACCGATATCGAGCAAGCGCTCGGTAAAATGGTCCAAGTCCGCGTCCTTGGCGACCTTGAAGCCCATCACATCCATGCCCGCCTGATCGGCCTCGCGAAGGATGATACTGTGACGATCGAATTCGTCGAACGCCTGGAAAAAGGCCCGATCCCCCTCGCGATTGACGAAGTTTAGACCAATCCGGTCGCGGTAGTGGATAATGGCCTCGTCCAAGTCCAGAACCCTGAGCTGGACATAGCCAGGACGAATTACACCAGTCAAAGCCATGAAGAATCTCCTCTCCGATCAGGCCTTGAGGCCATGCTTAAAGAACTCGGCAACCATCCGGTTGAAACTTGCCATCCGCTCGATCTGCACCCAGTGTCCGCATTCGGCGAACAGGTGCAGATCGGCCCGCTGCATCAGCGTGGCCAAGCGTACGGTAGAATCGAGCGGGATCACCTGATCGGCAATCCCGTGCAGGATCAAGGTCTCGTGCGCGATTGCGGCGATGTCCTCCTCGCGGCTGGCGAGCATCGCCACGTTGGCCTGGCGGTCGGCGCCGCCGAACGTTGCATGATAGGGTTCATGTGCTTCGGGCCGGGCGCTGGCGACATAGCGCGACTGGATCAGATCCTCCGTCAGGCGGCTGTGATCCCAGGCAAGGTACTTGAGCGATTCGCGCATGGCCTCAACTGACGGCACGTAGCCCCAAACCTTGTCGAGCGCAGGAGTAATCGGAAAGTTGAGCCCTGCAGGCCCCATCAGAACGGCGCGTTCCACCCGATCGGGGTGGGCAATCATGAATGCCAGCGTGATCCCGCCACCGAACGAGTTGCCGACCATCGAAATCTTGTCGATGCCCAATCCGTCGAGAAAACTGGCGAGCTGATCGACCCAGACCTGCTTGTCTTCGATCCGGCCCTTGCTGTCCGAATAGCCGAAACCGAACATGTCGGGCGCGATGACCCGGAAATCCTGAGCAAGAACCGGAATGTTCAGGCGCCAGTTGGCCCATGCAGTCACGCCAGGCCCGGAACCATGAACCAACAGGACCGGATCGCCCTCGCCGACGTCATGATAATTGGTCGAGCTTCCGCCGATGACGAACGAATTGGCGATTTCCGGTCGGCTCGTGTCCAATGTCGCGCTTGCCATGATAGCCAACCAGTCCTTTCCCGCTTAGTTGATTTTGTATCCACATGGTGTCGGGACCGAGTCGGCGAACTGACACCTTACAGTAGCTTTCATTGCACTATTTCAAACGCATTGGCAAATAAAGAATGCCGCGAGGCGGCAGAAATCGCCGCCTCGCGCATGCCCGATCAGACGAGCCCTTCGGCCTTGAGTGCTGCGCCAACCGACGGGCGCTGCGCGATCCGGCCGCAATAAGCACCAAGGTTGGGATAGGCGCTCATGTCGATCCCGACATGGGCCGGCCAGCCCAGCATCACGAACAGATAGATGTCGGCGACGCTGAATTCAGAACCGGCATAGTGTTCCTTGTCCAAAAGTTCCTTGTCCAGCGCACCCAGATGATTCTTGACGGCGGTCGAGGCCGCGAGCTTTGCTTCGTCGCTGCTGCCGGGTGTGAAAAGCGGTACGAACGCCTTGTGGAATTCCGACCCCAGAAAACTCAGTCGGCTGATCAGGCGGTAACGCTCCAACGTGCCATCACGAGGCGCCAGGGCCGCGTCTGGCTTCTGATCGGCGATGTAGAGCAGGATCGCAGGATTTTCAGTCAGGGTTTCGCCACTGTCGAGGGTCAGCGCAGGAACTTTGCCTGACGGATTGACCGTCAGGAAATCGTCTCCGGTCTCTACCTTGCGGGTCGCCAGATCGACCTTCACCGCATCGAACGCCGCACCGGTTTCGCGCAGGGCAATATGCGGTGCGAGCGAGCAGGCACCAGGGCTAATGAACAGCTTCATGGATAGTCTCCTTTTGGGCAAACCAGGAAATGCGGGATCGGCTCAGATCGGGGTCGCCAACAGGGTGGCGATTCGCAGCGTGTCGTAGATGCAGGTCCGGCTCTTCAGACGAACGGTTCCACCGCTAAGATCGAACCAGTCGACATATTTGCCGGCATTGTAGATACGCGTTTCACCATCGTTACGGGTCTGGAAGACGACATAGCTGGCTTCAGCAGAAACCTGGTTGCCTTCCGCGCCGGTGATCACCGCACGCCCGATCAGGTGCCGGTTGAAATGTTCGGGGAAGACGTTTGCCTTGCGCAGCGCGACAACCCGATCCGCCAGCATCCCTTTGCTGTCGCAATACATCACAGCTGCGGGCAAGCCGTTATCGACATTCTCGCGCGCGATCACCTGGTACAGGCAATCGTCAACGAACAGCGTAGGCCATTGCTCGAGCCGGTCATCATCAAGGCAAAGCCCGTAAGCCGCGTTGAAATCGTCGATCGCACTTTGCGCGACTTGCGCTACTTCGGCTGCAACGCTCATGCCCGGCCCTCCGCTGCGAGATCGGCCAAGGCATTGCCCATCAGCCCGAGATAGCCCTTCCAGAACCCGCGCACGGAATTTTCATCCATACCCATCGGGGCGTATGACGGTCGGACATCGTCCCCGCCCATCTCGACAAAGCTGCGCTTGCCTTCGGCACCGATCGTGCCCTGCTGGCACAGTTCGACCGCTTCGCCGTCTTCCATCGAAATCAACCCAGACGGTCCAACCAGGTTGAGGTTGCGAAGGCGGTGGCGAGTCGTTTCATCATCATCGTCGGCATAGCCGAAATAGGTCCAGACCAGCTCGGTCTTGTCGGTCCCGTGGGGCACGATCTGCCTGGTGGCGAGGGTGTTCTGGATCTGCTGGACAACGACAGACGGGAAGATCGACTGGATGTGCAGTCCGACATCATCAGCGATCTCCGGGCGGAATGCCAGCAGGCGCTCGTCCTGCAACTTGGCCTCACCCTGCATCTCGCGGTTGGCCTCGTCACCGAACGAGCCGTAGTCGACATCGCCCTTGGGCTTAGACACGGTAAAGACGGTGTGGTAGCCCTCGTCCGAAACCAGACCCGCGCTTTCCTGGCTCTGGCGGTAGATGCCGAAAGTGGGATAGAACAGGTGCAACAGACCGCCGTGGTAGCTGTCACGACTGTTTTCCGAATAGAGCTTCCAGTTGCCGGCCATGAACTGTCGCGCATAGCCCAGAACCTTGACCGGGCGCTGGAAGACGCGCTGAATGTATTTGCGCATCACTGGACCCAGAAAGTCGTCGAGCGGGGCGATGGTCGGGTTGAAGGTGCCGAACACGAGGCCGCCGAATGTCTCGACCCGCAACCGCTCCAGCGAATGCTCGGCCATATTGAATTCCTTCGAATAGCCGCCCACGCCTTTCAGCCCCCGCCGGAACGGCACGCCGACAAGCGCACCGGTCGCGTCGTAGGCCCACTGGTGATAGACGCAGACGAACGCCCCGTCGGCCTGGTTGCCACGCAGCGAGCGGCACACGGTTGCGCCCTTGTGGGCGCAGCGATTTACCCAGGCATGGATGGTGCCATCGGTTGCCCGCGTCACCACCACCGGAGTATTGCCGACATGGGTCGAACGGAAATCGCCGCTGTTGGCCAGCTCGGCTTCGAGGCCGAGGTAGCACCAGGTCTGTCCGCGAAAGATGTTTTCCTGTTCGGCAGTGAAGATCGCTTGGCTGTGATAGACTGCGTAATCGACCGCAGTCGGCTCCGACCCCGCGGCGACGGGCATGGTTTCGGCGTTCATGGTCTTCTCCCTAAGATTGTTCGAAACCGCGGCCCGAAGCGAGTCGTCCGCAAGTGCGCATCGCGCTCAGCATCATCGCGGCATCGGCCTTGCCGGTACCGACGATGTCGTAGGCGGTGCCATGGGCCACCGACATATGCAGGTACGGAGGCCCCATGATGATCACGCTGTTGCCCGAAAAGCCCCAGGTCTTGACCGCGATGTGGCCCTGATCGTGGAACATCGCCAGGACCATGTCGTAGCGACCCTCAATGCAGTGGCGGAAGACCGAGTCAGGCGCGATAGGCCCTTCGACATCGATGCCCCTTGCCCGCGCGGCTTCAATCCCAGGCGCAATTTCAAGGCGATCCTCGTCGCCCATGGCATGTGGGTTGAGACCGGCAACCGCGATCCGCGGTTGGGCGATGCCCCACGATTGCATGGCCTCGTGCAGTTGCCCCACCGCCGTGGCGACGAGATCGGCTGAAATGACGTCGATCACTTGCCGCAGCGACATGTGGTCGGTGAGATGCGCAACCCTGAGCGGCCCGGTCAGCAGCACCAGATAGCTTTCGCCCGGGGTCGGGCTGATGACCCTGTCGAGCTTCTTGGCCAGTTTAAGCGAACCAGTGCTGATCGGCCCCATGATCGTGGCGGCGAAAGAACCGTCGCGGGCCAACGCGTCGAGCTCATCCAGCCATTGCGCGGTGGCGTGCCCGGCGGCCTCGGTGTCCTCGCCCAGGGGCAGAACGCCACCGGGCAGCGCGCCGGTATCGATGACGTCGATGATCGCGGGATCGTCGCTGGGTTTTTCGAAGCCGCGCATCACCCGCAGCCGTGCCTTGGTGCCAGTGAAATCGAGCGCCCGCTCTACCGCCGCAGCAGACCCGACCAGCACGGGGATCGAATCCGTGTGTACGGCACCGTCGGCCAGCGCCCTGACAGCCACTTCGGGTCCGATCCCGGCGGGATCACCGATCATCGTCCCCACGACGGGGCGCACCCGCTCAGAGGCTGTAGACATCGGCTACTTCTTGGAACAGATCGGTGACGACGACCGTCTTCTTGCGGCGGATCACGAACGAATCATCCCGAGGTTCGAGATCATAGAAGGCCCACCCGCTGAGAGTGGCGACTTTGCCTTCCAGCACCGAAACCGTGGTCCAAGACGTCCGCGCATGCACCTGGCCATCGCTCTCCTCAGCAGACAGCAGGGAGAACTGGTGAACCGTGCGTGGCTGCGGCGTGCTCGCCGCCGAGCGCCGGGTCCTGATCCGGAACACCCGATCCTCAAGCCCGCCCCGGTTCGGATAGTAGATCAGCGAGACTTCGTTCTGCGGATCCGCAGTCGGCCGTTCGTGATCGTCCCAGGCTGGAACCCAGTATTCCGCCTCTTCGTGATAGAGCGCCAGCCAGACATCCCAGTCCTTGTCGTCAAGCGCCATAGCTTCCTGACCGATGAAGCGGGAAACCGCCAGCCAGCGCGAATGGAATGCGGTCATCGTGCCTTCTCCAGCGAACGCTCAAGGAAGGCGGCAAGCTCGCTGCACTCGCTGTCGATGGCCTTTTCCATGAGCGTGAGCCATTCGTCATGGATCGCCACATAGAGGCCTTCGTCGGCAACCGCCGGGCTGCTCAGCACCACATTGAAATCGAGCGGCTCGCCGAACTTGCCCGGGCCGGTGTCCCAGCGCGTCGAACCGCGCGACATCTCGTTGTAGCGGCCTTCGCCGGCGCCATACCCGGTCTGGCAGTTGTTGAATTCGGTCAGGTCGTCCGGGGTCGCCATGCCGGTCGAATTGAAGAAATCCTCATACTGACGCAGCCGCAGGGCCCGCGCCTCGGGGCTTTCGCCGACCGGGGCGATGCACACCGTGCTGACTTCGGTCTCATCAACGGCCAGCGGCTGGATGATGCGGATCTGCGTGCTGGTCTGGTCCATCAGGAAGACGTTGGGAAACAGCTGCAGGTTACGGATGCGCTTGTTCATCCACTTGGCCTTTTCGGCGCCGTAGGACTCTTCGAGCCAGTCGATGATCTCGAAATTGGGGCGATCCATGAAGTTGGCATAGTCGGCCCACAACACCGTGTGTCCGTTGTGGAACGAGAACGACCCGCCATCGCGCGCGGTGAAGCCATTGAAGCTAATCGCCTTGGTTTCGTTCTTCGAAATGCCTTCGACGCGGCGCTGAACCGTCATGAAGTAGTTGGCATGCGTGGTCATGACGTGATAGCCGTCGAGCCCGTTCTCGACCTGCATCTTCCAGTTGCCGTGATAGCGGTAGCGGTTGGTTCCGGGCAAAACTTCCATTGCGCCGGACTTCGACTGGTTCACCAGGATATCGATGAAATCCCGCGCGCCGGCGAGGTGATCGACCAGCGGGACGACATCGGCGGAGAGGCTGGCAAAAATGAAGCCGCGGTAGCTTTCCACCCGGGCGACCGGTTGAAGCCCGAAATCGGCGCGATTGAATGCCTCCGGATAGCCCCCGATGCTCTCATCGGTGACGTCTAGCAGGTCGCCCCCGGACGAGAACGTCCAACCATGAAACGGGCACATGTGGTTGCGCTTGTTGCCAGCCCGCTCGCGGCACAGGCGCGCGCCACGGTGCGAACAGGCATTCACGAAGGCGCCGACATCGCCGGACTTGTCGCGGGTCACAAGGATGGGGACGCGGCCGATTTTCGTGGTGATGAAATCGTTCGGCTTGGAAACCTGGCTCTCGTGCGCGAGGTAGACCCAGTTCCGCTCGAAGATGTACTTCATCTCGAGCTCAAACAGCGCAGCTTCGGTGAAAGCGGCGCGGTCCAGCTGGAAGATCCCGCGCTCGTGATCCTTCTTGAGCCAAGCGCGCATGCGCCCTTTCAAGCCCTGCAAGTCGGCAATCCTGCCGCCGATTTTATCATTGAGTTCCATCGATCCTCTCCCGTTCTGTGCGTCGGGCACCCAATACCATCCGCGAATCAACCGCAGATGGCACACGGTGATTACCTCATCCCATCATTTCGTGCAACGTATTGCACAATGAAAAACGTTCTGGTAGGTCGTGGGTCAGAAATGGCTGAAACCGGCGGCTCGAATCGAAGCAAGGTTGCCAGCAAATCGCAAAATGGCCCTGTTTTGGGGTGAATTGGGAGAGTTTGAACTATGTCGGTCGTCACCGAACTCGGCTATCTTGGTCTTTCCGTTTCCGATCTCGCTGCCTGGCGCGCTTACGCCGCCGAAGTCGCCGGCATGGAAGTCGTCGATGAAGGCGAAGGGGATCGGCTCTATCTGCGGATGGACCTTTGGCATCACCGCATCGTTCTGCACGCTGATGGCAGCGATGACCTGGCCTACATGGGCTGGCGCGTGGCCGGGCCGCAGGAATTCGCCGCGATGCAGGAAAAGCTGAGCGCGGCGGGAATCCCCTTCACCGTGGGCACCGAAGCCGACGCGCGCGAGCGCCGCGTTCTCGGGCTACTCAAGCTGGCCGATCCGGGCGGCAATCCGACCGAGATCTTCTTCGGCCCCCAGGTCGATACGCACAAGCCGTTTCATCCTGGCCGTCCGATGTTCGGCAAGTTCCTGACCGGATCGCAAGGCGTTGGGCACTGCATTCTGCGCCAGGACGATGTCGAGGCGGCGGCTCGTTTCTATGAACTGCTGGGTCTGCGCGGTTCAGTCGAATACCACCTTCATCTGCCGAACGGCATGGTTGCCCAGCCCTACTTCATGCACTGCAACGAACGACAGCATTCTGTTGCTTTCGGTCTTGGGCCGATGGAAAAGCGCATCAATCACCTGATGTTCGAATACACCGAACTCGATGATCTCGGCATGGCCCATGACGTTGTGCGTGCGAAGAAGATTGACGTCGCGCTCCAGTTGGGCAAGCACGCCAATGACCAGGCCCTGACGTTTTACTGCGCTAACCCGTCGGGTTGGCTGTGGGAATTTGGCTGGGGTGCGCGCCAGGCGCCGAGCCAGCAGGAATACTACACCCGTGACATCTTCGGTCATGGCAACGAGGCTGCCGGTTACGGAATGGACGTTCCGCTGCTGTGACAATCTCCATGTAAATCAATTCTTGACAGGGAAACAACCCCATCATGTCGAACCAATTGCGCCTTTGTGAAGTTGCCGGCGTAAAAGACGGCGAGCCGGTCGCGGCGTTCGCCGAAGGAATGCCGGCCCTCGCAGTATATAATGTTGATGGCGAGATTTTCGTTACCGACAATCTTTGCACTCACGGCAATGCCATGCTGACCGACGGATATCAGGATGGCGACATCATCGAGTGTCCGTTCCATGGCGGCTCGTTCGACATCAAGACCGGCGCAGCCAAGGCCTTTCCCTGCCAAGTGGCGATCGCGTCCTATCCGGTCGAAATCGAGGATGGCTGGGTCTGCATCACGAAGCCCGAAGGAGCAGCCTGATGGGCCTTCCCACCCTTGAGCAGATGCAGTTTCAGCATGCCGCTGCGCAGGTCAATGCGCTTCACGCGGAACTGATCGATGACGACCGGTTGGAAGAATGGCCCGACCTGTTCGAGGAAAATTGCCGATACAGTGTGATCTCTGCGGAGAACCACAATCGTTCGCTGAATCTGGCCGCGGTGTTCTGCGACAGCCGCGGCATGCTGGTCGATCGCATCGTGTCTTTGCGCCGCGCCAACATTTTTCCCGCGCACAGCTACCGGCATATTCTCGGTCCGACCCGCGTGAAGTCGACGAGCGGGCAGATCGTCATCACACAGACCAACTATGTGGTCCTGATGACGCGCAACGACGGTCAGACGTCGATCTACAATTCCGGAAAATATGTCGATCAAATCGACGTTTCCGGGGCTGCCCCGCGCTTCCTTTCCAAGACCGCGATCTTCGACACCCACCTCATCGATACGATGATGGTCCGCCCGATCTAGCTGCAAAGTTGAAAGCACCCAATCATGTCCATTGCCCAGCAACAAGACACCTTGGATCAAGCCCCGTCCACTGCCGGATGCCGGGTTCCGTACCGCGTTTTCACCGATCGCCAGTACTATGATCGCGAACAGGAGAAAATTTTTAAGGGTGACTGCTGGTCCTTCGTCGGACTTGAAGCTGAAGTTCCGAAGGCAGGTGATTTCAAATCGACCTTCGTGGGCGAAACGCCGGTGATCCTCACGCGCGACAGCGACGGCTCGGTGCATGTCGTGGTCAATCGCTGCGCCCATCGCGGTGCCCTGGTCTGCCGCGAAATGCGCGGCAACCGCTCAAGTCTGGAATGCGTCTACCACCAGTGGGCCTACGACCTGAAGGGTAACCTGATCGGCGTGCCCTTCCGCCGCGGCCTCAAGGGGCAAGGCGGGATGCCGGGCGATTTTGACATGAGCCAGCACAATCTGAGACAGTTACGCACCGAATCGGTCAACGGTCTGGTCTTCGCTTCTTTCTCCGAAACGGTTGAATCCTGCCGTGATTTCCTCGGTCCGATCGTGGTCGAGCAGATCGAGCGGATCATGTGCAAACCCGTCACCGTTCTGGGCGACCAGCGCCAGCGCATCCGCGGGAATTGGAAGCTTTACGCGGAGAACACCCGCGATCCCTACCACGCGAGCCTGCTGCACCTATTCCACAACACGTTCGGTCTGTATCGCTCAACCCAGACCGGTAAGGCGCTTATGGATGCCAACAAACGCCACTCGCTGCTCTATTCGATCGCGGCTAGCAACGACGATGCCGCCGACAAGCAGGCCTACGGCGATTCCCGCACCTTCGACACCGAATTCAAGCTGCAGGACATGTCGCTGCTGAAAGGTCGGCAGGAGTTCGCGGACAATGTCACTCTGGTGATCCTCGCGGTCTACCCCAACCTCGTCCTCCAGCAGATCCAGAACACGCTCGCCGTACGCCAGACCGTGACTTACGGCCCAGACGAATTCGAATTGGTCTGGACCCATTTCGGCTACCAGGACGACGACGAGGAAATGCAGGCCATCCGGCTCAAACAGGCTAACCTGATCGGACCTGCAGGGCTCATTTCGATGGAAGACGGCGAAGCGGTGGAGATCGTCCAGAACGCCATCGTCGGCGAGGCAAGCGCGACGTCCTACATCGCGATGGGTGGCGGTCGAGCCGAGGATGCCGACCATCTCGTCACCGAGGGCGCGATCATCGGCTTCTGGGACAATTATCGCAAAATGGTCGGCTTTGAGGTGGAACCGGCATGACCCGCACGATCGACTTCTACTTCGATTTCATCAGCCCGTTCAGCTACCTTGCCCAGCTCAAGCTGCCGGAGATCGCGCGGGTAGCGGGAAGCACGGTGGAATACTGGCCGATTGACATTCCTGAAGCCAAAATTGCCGCCGGCAACTATGGCCCGTCCAATCGCGAAGTCTTGCCCAAGATCAAGGTCATGAAGGCAGACCTTGAGCGCTGGGCCGAACGTTATGGGGTGCCCCTCACCTTTCCGGCGAGCTTCGCTTGCGCAGACTGGAATTGCGCGGTGCTGTTCGCCCGCGAGCACGGTAAGGCCGAGGCATTTGTGACCGATGCCTACCGCCGGATCTGGGGCCAGGGGATCGACCCGGGCGACCGCAACGAGCTGGCCGCATGCGCCACAGCAGCTGGTCTCGACGCCGAAGCGCTGATTGCCTTCGTCGAGTCGCCGACTGGCCAGAACGAATATCGCAAGGCCCGGAGCCAGGCGATCCAGCGCGGCGTGTACGGTGCGCCGCTGATGTTCGTTGACGACCAGATTTTCTGGGGAAATGACCGATTGGATTTTCTTGCCGAGTATTTGAACAAGTCAAAATAAAAAATTCGATTACACAAGGGGGGATACGTGAAAAAGCAGGACTGCTATTTTGTCGCTTTGTTGGGAGTGACCGCGCTGACGCCGCAGATGGCCTTAGCACAAGACATCACAAGCGAAACGGACGAGTCCCAGGCTGCAAGCACAGGCCTAGGTGACATTATCGTCACCGCCACTCGGCGCGAGGCCAAGCTGCAAACCGTGCCGGTTGCAGTTACTGCGGTTACCGGCGATGCTCTTGCTTCCGCCGATGTTTCAACGGTCCGCTCCCTCACTCAGGTTGTGCCGGGCTTCATCGGCAGCCGTAATATGGGTGTCTTCCAGCCGGTCGTACGCGGCGTCGGCTCAACCGGCATTTCGGTTGGTGATGAACCCAATATCGCAACCTACATCGACGGCGTCTACCAACCGGAATCGGCCGCCAACTGGATCGACCTGGTCGAGGTCGAGCGGGTCGAGGTGCTGCGCGGGCCGCAGGGCACGACCTTCGGTCGCAATGCCACCGGCGGACTGATCAACGTCATCACCCCCGATCCCAGCTTCGACTTCCGCGGCAAGGCTTCGCTGCGCGTGGGCCGGATGAGGCGCGATGCCGGCGATTACGATGCCCGGCTCTATTTCACCGGGCCAATGAGCGACAAGGTCGCGGCTGACTTTGCCGCGCTTTTCCGCAAAAACGATGGCTATATCGACGATCTGGTCCGCGGCGGCACACTTGGCAACCAGCGCGTCATCGACCTGCGCAGCAAGTTGCTGTTCAAGCCGACCGACAATTTCAAGGTGGTCCTGACCGGGGAATACTTCAATCAGGAAAGCACGACCAATTCGCCGCAACCGCTGGACGGCAACACCGCGGGCCGCAACTGGCCGGGCGTGATCGTACCGACCGATGCCTGGCAGGCGTCGTTGACCGAGGTTCCGCTGCTCAACCTCACACGGTGGAGCGCGGCACTGCACACCCGGCTCGATCTGGGTAGCGTCCTGCTTGAAACCACCACCGGTTTTCTCAACCTGCGCTGGCGGCAGACCACCGATGGCGATGCCTCGAACATCAATCTTTCGAACTTTCCGGCAGTGTTTGAATCGGAGTCGGGCAGTCAGGAAATCAAGCTGAGTTCGGCCAATCCCGGCCGCTTCCAGTGGCTGGTCGGCGGGTACTTCTACCAGTTCGGCGGTGGTGCCCCGGTCCTCGAGCCTTGGACCACCACCAACCCGGCTCTGCCCCTGGGAGGGCCGTCGTTGACACCCAAGCTTGATGGACGCTCATTCGCGGGCTTTGCCGAAGGCACCTATGAGGTTCAGCCGAAGCTGTTCCTCACTCTTGGCGGGCGTTACACTACCGAGACGCGCTGGTTTAGCCAAACCAACAATGGAGTATTGCTGGTCGATGACGTTTCAAAAACGTTCAACAAGTTCAACTACAAAGTCGGTGTCCGTTATGAGGTGACCGACAAGACCAACGTCTACGCCACCTACAGCACCGCGTTCAAGAGCGGGGTATACAACATGGCGGGAATCAGCGGCACCCCGGTCAACCCGGAGAACATCAAGGCGGCTGAATTCGGGATTAAGTCCGATCCGCTGGACTGGCTGCGCACCAACCTAGCCGCCTATTATTACGACTACAAGGGCCTCCAACTTCAGTCGAAGGCTCCGACCGGTCCCGGATACATCCTGCAGAATGCAGCCAACGCCGAAATCTATGGCGGCGAGTTTGAGACCATCATCAATCCGGTCCGCGACCTAAGGCTGCGTGCGGCGGTTGCCTATACCCATGCCCGCTATAAGGATTTCCCCAACGCCCAGGGCTTTACGCCGATCGTGAATGGCAACGGCAACTACGTCGGCAACGTGGCTGCTCCCTACGATGCTTCAGGCAAGGTCATGACCCGGGCGCCCGAATGGTCGGGCAATGTGGGGTTTGATTGGAGCCATGACGTCGGCAACGGGCGCGTCACTCTGGCAGGAAATCTGCTGTGGAGTTCGAGGGTATATTACGACTTCGCCAACATATTCTCGCAACGCCCCTACACCCTGTCCAACCTCTCGATCAATTGGCAGCCTGGAAGCGAAGCCTTCAAGGTCGGCCTGTGGGTGACGAACCTGACCAACGAGAAGGTGCTGCAAACCGTGCGCCCCGGAACGTTGGGCACCGACGGGTTCTATGAACAACCTCGTAAGATTGGAATGACAATCGAGGCCAAGTTGTAAAGTGACAAAACAAAAGGGAGAATGCCAATGACAAACCGATCTTTCAATTTCCGGAAGGTCGTCCTGCGCGCCAGCGCCTCGGCGATCGTCGGATCAATCGGGCTCGCACCGATGGCGGCGCATGCGCAGGACGCCGCAGCAAGTGAGCCTCAGGCTGAGGAGCAACATACCGGCGGTCTAGGTGAAATCATCGTGACTGCGCGCAAGCGGGCCGAGAACCTGCAGGAAACGCCGGTCGCGATCACAGCGATGACCGGGGCGATGCTGGAAGAAAAGCAGATCGTCAACGTTGCGGAAGTCGCCAAGTTCGCGCCGAACGTCAGCATCTCGCCGGTAGCCAACCTCTCCGGTTCCAGTGCCTCGATCACCGCGTTCATCCGCGGCGTGGGCCAGACCGATTTCAATATCACGGTCGACCCGGGCGTGGGCGTCTATGTCGATGGCGTCTATGTTGCCCGCTCGGTCGGTGCGCTGCTCGACATGGCCGACGTTTCGAGCGTGCAGGTCCTGCGCGGGCCCCAGGGCACGCTGTTCGGGAAGAACACCATCGGCGGCGCGATCGTCGTCAATTCCGTCGAACCTCAGAACGAGTTCGACATGAAGCTCGAAGCGGCAACCGGACGGTTCAACCGCGCCGATTTCAAGGGCATGATCAACGTGCCTCTGAGCGACAATCTCGCAATGCGCGCGGTTGCTTCCTATGAAACCCGCGACGGCTATCAGAAGCGTTTGTTCGACGGCGGCCGCCAGGGCAACAAGGACAGCTTCGGCGGACGCATTGCGTTCAAGTGGGAGCCGACCGATAAACTGACCGTCAACCTGAGCGGGGATATCAACATCCGCCGCGAGGCGGCAGCTGCCTCTACTCTGGTAGACCTGTTTGAATCGCCGAACCTGCTGCAGGTCGTACAGTTGAATGGTCGGAGCGTGGTTTTCCCCAGTGCGACCTATGCCTGGAACAAGCTTCGTGGCGGCGCCGGTGCTTGCGGTGCGGATGGCCAGCTAGCGCCGGTCAACAATCCAAGCTGCGCCACCAAGCAGTGGATCACGGGCGATATCGACACGACCTGGTCTGATGGCAAGAACCAGTCAGATTTCGACCTGTGGGGCACTACGCTGACGATGGATTATGATTTCGGCGACATCAACCTGAAGTCGATCAGCGCCTACCGTGATCAGAAGGCCACGACTGTGTGGGACTTCGACGCCACACCGCATCCCTACCTTGAGTCGACCAACAACATTGACCTCTGGCAGGCCTCGCAGGAACTGCAATTGACCGGCAGCATCCTGAACGATCGCGTGAAGTTCGTTCTGGGTGCCTTTTACCTGAAGGAAAAAGGCCAGGACAAGAATGACCTGCACTTTGGCTTTGCCGATTTCCTCAGCGGTGGCAAGATCGATAACGACAGCTATGCCAGCTATCTGCAGGCGACCTTCAAAGTGACCGATCGGTTCTCGATTACGCCGGGTATCCGCTATACCAATGAGACCAAGCGTTTTGATCCCTCGTTCCAGACGATCTACAACGATTACACAGTTCCGCTGGGGCAGGCCGGCATCATTCCATACCCGCAAGGCGTGTTCGTTGCATTCAGCCAATGCGTAACCGGCCAGCCGGTTCCCTTGCTGGTGACCGATCCGACGAGCCCGCTGTTCGGCTTCCCGCTGCCTGGAGGCTGCGCACCAGCCGCCACAAACCCTGGTGGAAACCACACGATGCCGGCGGTCCAGGTTGCCGCCAAGGCCAAGGAATGGACGCCGGCAATTTCGGCTGACTACAAGATCACTGACGATATCCTTGTCTATGCCTCCTATTCCAAGGGTTTCAAGAACGGCGGATTCACGCAGCGGATCTTCCCGGCTGAACAGGTTGCGCCGTCGTTCAGGCCCGAATTCGTGGAATCATACGAACTCGGCCTCAAGACCGAGCTGCTGGATCGCCGTCTGCGCCTGAACCTCGCCGCGTTCATGTCAAACTACGATGACATCCAGGTCGTCGTCAGCGAAGGCATCGCCCCCCGGGCACGAAACGCCGGTACCGGCCGGATCAAAGGCTTTGAAGTCGAAGGCGAGGCGGCTCCGACCGATTGGCTACGCCTGACCTTCGGCGTTGGCTATCTTGATGCCTATTACCGCTCCATTGATCCGTTCGCGTTCCCCGTGAACCTGAACTCGAAGTTCGCCTTCGTGCCGGAATGGACCGGATCGGCCTCGTTCAATGCCGACGTCTATGAAGGCGACATGGGCAAACTGACTCTGCGCGGCGACTGGTCGTACCAGAGCGAAACCTTCAAGGATGCGATCAACAGCCCGCAACTGCGCCAGCCTGGCTACAGCGTGTTCGGTGCCAGTGCTTCGTTCACCGAGAAGAGCGAGCACTATACGGTGACCGCTGGCGTGACCAACCTGACGGACAAACGCTATATCCAGGGCGGTTTCGTTGATCCCAACGTCGCTGGAACAGCGGTGGCAACCTATTCACGCCCGCGTGAATGGTTCCTCAAGCTCGCCTATAAGTACTGACACTTACCACTCCTGAGGGCGGCGGTCCGCCGCCGCCCTCAACCTTCTGGTGGCACCGACCAAGAACCTGCCAGACACCTCGCCGTCTAATTTGGTATCGGCAACTTGTCTTGGGGCCAAAGGAGCAACGACTTGACCGTTACGATCCCCCCGCTCGAGCGCAGCGATTTCCTGACCGGCCAGCCGCTTGTCGACGGCACCGAGATCTGTGCCGACTCTACCTACGCGGTCACTAACCCGGCAACCGGAAAAACGCTGGCGAATGTCGTCAAGCTGGGCGCTGCCCAGACGCACCGGGCAATTGAAAGCAATTCCCGCGCCTTCATCGATTGGCGCAAGCGGCCCGCTCAGGAACGCGCGCGCGTGCTGCATGACTGGCTGGCGCTGGTCCGGCTCCATCGCCACGATCTTGGTTTGCTGATGACCGCCGAACAGGGCAAACCGCTGGCCGAAGCGCTGGGCGAGGTCGATTACGCCGCAAGCTTCATCCAGTGGTTCGCCGAAGAGGCGCGCCGTGTCTATGGCGAGGTCATTCCGGCCAGTTCCGAGCGGCGGATTATCGTGATCCGTCAGCCGGTCGGCGTGGCTGGCGCCATTACGCCGTGGAACTTTCCCGCCGCGATGATCACCCGCAAGGTCGCGCCTGCACTGGCGGCGGGCTGCACCGTGACCCTCAAACCGTCCGAACTCACCCCGCTGACCGCTTGCGCTCTGGCAAAGCTCGCTCTCGAAGCGGGCATTCCGCCCGGCGTGTTCAACGTGGTCTGCGGGGATGCACCCGCGATCGGATCGGTCCTGACCAGCCATCCCGATGTCACCAAGTTCACTTTCACCGGTTCGACCGCGGTTGGCAAGCTGCTGACTGCGCAATGCGCCACCACCCTGAAACGGGTTTCGATGGAACTGGGCGGCAATGCCCCGCTGCTAGTGTTCGACGATGCCGATCTCGATCAGGCGGTCGAGGGGGTGATCGCATCGAAATTCCGTAACACCGGACAGACCTGCGTTTGCGCCAACCGGATCCTGGTGCAGAGCGGCATTCATGACCGCTTCGTCGAGGCGCTGGCCGCCAGGGTCTCCGCGTTCCGGGTCGGCAACGGCCTTGAAGGTGCAACCGACCAGGGACCGTTAATCACCGCATCAGCCTTGGCCAAGGTTCACGGGCATGTCGCCGACGCCGTGGCGCAAGGTGCCCAGCTGGTCACAGGCGGCAAGGGACACGAGGCCGGAGAGCTGTTCTTCCAACCAACTGTTCTGACCGGAGCGAGCCCGGCGATGCGGCTAGCGGACGAGGAGACTTTCGGGCCGGTTGCCCCGGTGTTCCGTTTCGAAACCGAGGTCGAAGCGCTGACGCTTGCCAACGCCACGCGCTCGGGGCTGGCGGCCTATGCCTTCACCCGCGACATTGACCGCGCCTGGCGGGTTTCCGAAGGACTTGAGACCGGGATGGTCGGCTTAAACAGCGGCATCGTCTCGACCGAGACCGCACCGTTTGGCGGCATCAAGGAATCGGGACTTGGCCGAGAAGGTTCGCGACACGGTATTGAAGAATTCTTGGAGATGAAGACCATCAGTGTTGGGGTCCGGAATGAGAGTCCGGTGTAAGCGGAATGCGGTCCCGAGGAGTCAAGATTTTCGTTGCTCAATGCGGAATGCATTGTATGATGTCGGCAAAAGAGTGGGAGACGGAATTCAGCATGCCCTTCAGGGTTAGGCCTTATGCGACCTTGACCGCCCAGAACGCGCAGGAAAGTCTCCTGCCGTGAAGCGCATGGTCGTGGGGATGACCGGCGCAACCGGCTCGGTCTATGGCCTTCGCCTGCTTGAGCTACTGCGCGAGACGGGCGGTTGGGAAACCCATCTGGTGATGTCTCCGGCGGCGCTGCTCAACATTCGCGAGGAACTGCCCGAAGGCAAAGCCCGGCTCGAAGCACTGGCCGATGTGGTGCACAACGTCCGCAACGTCGGCGCCTCGATCGCCAGCGGTTCGTTCGTGTGCGAAGGCATGGCGATCGCGCCCTGTTCGATGCGCACGCTGGGCGCGGTGGCGCACGCCCTGTCCGACAACCTCATCACCCGTGCGGCCGACGTGATGCTGAAGGAACGGCGCCGCCTTGTGATGATCACCCGCGAAGCGCCGCTCAACCTGGCGCACCTGCGCAACATGACGACCTGCACTGAAATGGGGGCAGTGATCTTCCCCCCGGTGCCGGCTTTCTATGCGCGGCCGACCTCGCTGGCCGAGGTAGTCGATCACAGCTGCATGCGGATACTGGATCTGTTCGGGCTTCATTTGAAGTCGGAGAAACGCTGGCAAGGCCTTAGCAAAGAGGCTGCAAGCCTTGTTTCGGGTGCTGGGCAAATGGAAGGGAATTGAGAATGGCGTGGGATGTCAGCCGTCGCACCGTCGTGAGCGGTGGCGCCGTGGGTGCTGTCGTTGCCGGTCTGGGAATCGGCCGCAGCGCTTTTGCTCAGCGGCCGCGCAAGATCATCGTCATCGAAGAGACGCACGTTCCCGAAAGTCGACTATTTGCCGAAACCTTTATTAATTCGGGGCGCGCACCGCAGGTTGTCCGGATCGACCGGAGCTTCAACGGCCTGCTGCATGAACTTGAAGCGGTTGAAGGCGTGCTGGTCGGCCTTACTTCCGATCCCGCGGCGATGATCGCCGGGCAGATCCTTGTGGCCGGCGGCGCCCGCCCGCTACTGCAGTGGACCCATCAATACCGCAAGCTGCGCTGGGAACACCAGACTGTCGGCGCGCCAACGCTGCTTGCGCGGGCCAGCGTCGGCTGGCCCAGCGTTCTTGCCCACCACATGCAGGATGCGCTCGTCGGCGATCGCCAGGATGCCGAACTGCGGTGCCAGTCAGGACATTGCGGCCTCGATGGCAAGAGCCCCGGCATGCTGGTTTCATGGGCATTCGAAGTGGGAGTACAGCAGTCGTGAGTACGCGCATGCCACAAGGGGTCGACGCCGCAACCTTTACCAAGGCTCTGGACGAATTAGCGGTTATCGTCGGCAAGGAATGGGTCTTCGTCGATGAACTGCCGCTGTCGGCCTATCGCGACGCCTATTCACCGCTGGCCGATGGCGAGATGCTGCCCTCGGCTGCCGTGGCACCGGCCAACATGGAACAGATTCAGCAGGCACTGAAGGTATTCAACGCTTACAAGCTGCCGATCTGGACATTCGGCAACGGCCGCAATTTCGCTTATGGTGGCCCGGCCCCGCGCCAGTCCGGTTATGTCATGTTCGACCTCAAGCGTATGAACCGCATTCTCGAAGTCAACGAGAAATACGGCTATGCGCTGGTCGAACCAGGCGTTTCCTATTTTCAGCTTCACCGCCATCTGCGCAAGATCGGCAGCAAGCTTTGGGTCGATCCTGCGGCACCAGGTTGGGGCGGCGTCATGGGCAACGCGCTTGAACATGGCGCGGGTTACACCCCCTACGGCGATCACTTCGTCATGCAGTGCGGCATGGAAGTTGTCCTTGCCGACGGTAAGGTCGTCCGCACCGGTCAGGGCGCGATCGAGGGGTCGCAGCATTGGCAATCCACCAAGCATGCAGCCGGTCCGCATTTTGATGGCATGTTCACCCAGTCCAATTTCGGCATTGTTACCAAGATGGGTATCTGGTTGATGCCCGAACCGCCGGGCTACAAGCCGTTCATGATCACTTACGAGCGCGAGGAAGACCTTGCCGCAATCTTCGATGCGGTGCTGCCGCTGAAAATCAACCAGGTTATCCCGAACGCCGCTGTGGCGGTCGATCTGTTGTGGGAAGTGTCCGCCAAGACCACGCGTCGCCATTACTTCGACGGCAAGGGCCCTATCCCAGATTCGATCCGCAAGAAGATCGCGTCGGATCATGGCCTGGGCATGTGGAACTTCTACGCCGCGCTCTATGGTCCGCCGCCGGTCATCGAGAACAACTGGAAGCTCGTCGAGGAAGCGATGATGAGCATTCCGGGTGCCAAGCTGCACCTCAACCGCGATAACGATCCCGCCTGGGACTATCGCGTGCAACTGATGCGCGGCGAGCCGAACATGACCGAATTCAGCATTATGAACTGGATCGGCGGCGGCGGGCATATCAACTTCTCGCCGATCTCGGCACCCGACGGTAAGGAAGCGCTGAGCCAGTATAACCTGATCAAACAGCGCTGCCACGATTTCGGGTTCGACTATATCGGCGAGTTCCTGGTCGGCTGGCGCGACATGCACCACATCCTTATGATCATGTACGATCGCGCCGACGACGGCATGCGCAAGAGCGCCTATGACCTGTTCGGCAAGCTGGTAGACGAGGCAGCCGGTGCGGGCTTCGGCGAATACCGCACCCACCTCGCCTTCATGGACCAGATCGCCAAGACCTATAAGCACAACGATGGGGCGCTGTGGGACCTGCACCACCGTCTCAAGGACGTGCTCGACCCCAACGGCATCCTCTCCCCCGGCAAGCAGGGGATATGGCCCCAGGCGATGCGCAACCAAGCGTAATCACACGGCCGGCTGAACAAAGACTTCAAGGATTGACGACCATGACGCAAATTGAGCACTGGATTGGCGGCACCGCCGTGGCTGCAACGGGCGGGGCCTATTTCGACGATCTTAACCCGGTCGATGATTCGGTCTATTCCCGGGTTCCCGCCGGCACCGCGGAAGACGTGAACCGCGCCGTGGAGAACGCGCATCAGGCCTATCTCCAGCATCGCGATCTGCCCGCCGCAGTGCGCGAAGGGTGGATCGCGAAAGCCGCCGAAATCATGGAGCGCGATACCGCCAAATTCGCCGACGTGCTGGTCGACGAAATCGGTTCGCCGATCGCCAAGGCCGGGTTCGAAACCCGCTTCGCGGTCAGCTTCCTGCGCGCGGCGATCGGCGTGCCGCGCCGGATTCGGGGGGAAACGATCCCTTCGGACACCCCTGGGCGGTTCAGCATGAGCCTGCGCCAGCCGGTCGGTGTGGTCGCCGGGATTACCCCGTTCAACGTGCCGCTGATCAAGGGGATCAAACAGTCGGCCATGGCCCTGGCCACAGGCAACGCCTTCGTGCTGCTACCCTCGGAAGCCGCGCCAATGATCGCCGATCTGCTCGCTAAATTGTGGAAGGAGGCCGGCGTTCCCGACGGCTTGTTCAACGTGGTCTACGGCAATGGCGCGGAGATCGGCGACGTGCTGACCGGCCATCCCAAGGTCGCATCGATAACCTTCACCGGGTCCTCGCGCGTCGGCAAGCACATCGCCGAAATCGCGGCCCGCAACCTCAAGAAGTACACGCTGGAGCTGGGCGGCAAGAGCCCGCTGGTGATCTGCGCCGATGCCGATCTGGACAAGGCGGTCAACGCCGCGCTGTTCAGCATCTTCATGTACCAGGGCCAGGTCTGCATGGGGGCTTCGCGGATCTATGTGGAACAGTCGATCTTCGACCAGTTCGCCAAGGCCTTCGCCGCCGCGACAGGCCGCGCCAAGAGCGGCGACCTGCGCGATCCTACCACCATGCTGGGCCCGATAATTTCCGAACGCCAGCGCGACCGGGTCTGCCGCCACATCGACGATGCCCGGTCCAAGGGCGCAGAACTGCTAGCCGGTGCTGAGTGGAACGGAAACGTATGCTCAGCGACGGTACTGCGCGGCGTTACAGCCGAAATGACCGTGTTCGAGGAAGAGACCTTCGGCCCGGTCACCTCGCTCTTTCCGTTCAACACACTTGAGGAAGTGCTCGAACTCGCCAACAACACCGAATACGGCCTCAGCGCGTCGATCTTCACCCGCGATCTCGACAAGGCTCTGGCCTTTGCCCAACGTGCCGAAGCGGGGATGGTCCACATCAACGCGCCGACCCTTCACGACGAGCCCCACGTCCCGTTCGGCGGAACCAAAGCGTCAGGTTTCGGGCGCGAAGGGACCGAAGCCGATCTCGAGATCATGACCGAATGGAAATGGGTCACGATCCAGTCGGCGACTGAGGGCGGACACTGACAGGCGGGAACGAATGACCATGAACGATCTCCCTAACCGCGCCCGCTCGATCTCGTCGCTGCGCGACTTCCTCGAACTGCTCGAGGATGCCGGCCAGGCGATCACCTGGAGCGATGCGGTGATGCCCGAACCCGGCGTGCGCAACATAGCCGTCGCCGCATCGCGCGATGCCAACGGCGCGCCGGCGATCGTATTCGACAATATCACCGGTTACCCCGGCAAGCGCTTGGCGGTGGGCGTCCATGGTTCGTGGGACAATATCGCCCTGCTGCTGGGCCGACCTAAAGGCACGACCATCCGCGAGCTTTTCTTCGAGATCGCCGGCCGCTGGGGCGATCAGGAAGCGCAAATCAGCTTTGTCCCAGAAGCCCAGGCCCCGGTGCACGAATGCCGGATCGAACAGGACATCAACCTTTACGATGTCCTGCCGGTCTATCGGATCAACGAATATGATGGCGGGTTCTACATCGGCAAGGCCTCGGTCGCCTCGCGCGATCCGCTCGATCCAGACAATTTCGGCAAGCAGAATGTCGGCATCTATCGCCTGCAGATCCAAGGGCCGGACAGCTTCACCCTGATGACGATCCCCTCCCACGACATGGGACGTCAGATCATGGCGGCCGAACGGGAAGGCGTTCCGCTAAAGATTGCGGTCATGCTGGGTAATCATCCCGGCCTTGCGGTGTTTGCTGCCACCCCGATCGGCTACGAGGAATCGGAATATTCCTATGCCTCGGCGATGATGGGCGCGCCAATCCGGCTGACCAAATCGGGCAACGGGATCGACATCCTGGCCGACAGCGAAATCGTGATAGAGGCCGAACTGCAACTGGGTGAACGCGAGCTGGAAGGGCCGTTCGGCGAATTCCCCGGTTCCTACAGCGGCGTGCGCAAGGCGCCGATCTTCAAGGTCACGGCGGTGTCGCACCGGCGCGATCCGATCTTCGAGAACATTTACATCGGGCGCGGCTGGACCGAGCACGATACGCTGATCGGCCTGCACACCTCCGCCCCGATCTATGCCCAGCTGCGCCAGAGCTTCCCCGAAGTCACCGCGGTCAACGCGCTTTACCAGCACGGACTGACCGGGATCATCTCGGTCAAGAACCGCATGGCCGGCTTTGCCAAGACGGTCGCGCTGCGCGCGCTGAGCACGCCGCACGGCGTGATGTACCTCAAGAACCTGATTATGGTCGATGCCGATGTCGATCCGTTCGATCTCAACCAGGTGATGTGGGCGCTTTCGACCCGCACCCGTGCGGACGATATCATCGTGCTGCCCAACATGCCTGCCGTGCCGATCGATCCTTCGGCAGTGGTCCCGGGCAAGGGGCACCGCCTGATCATCGACGCGACCAGCTATCTCCCGCCCGATCCGGTGGGTGAAGCGCACCTTGTCACCCCGCCGACCGGGGACGAGATCGACGCCCTGAGCAAGCGGATCCGCGAAATGCAGCTGGGAGCCCTGTCATGACCACCACCGTCTGCGGGCGCTGCAAATCGAGCGGCGCTGTCACCGATCATCAGGGCAGGCAGGACGGCGCGGTCGTGTGGACGATCCTGCGCTGCCCGACCTGCAACTTTTCCTGGCGCGACAGCGAACCGGCCCGCGCTATCGACCCGGCTGTGCGCTCGGCCGATTTCGCCGTCGATGCCGGCGATCTCCAGCGTTATCCCAAGATTCTCCAGCAATAAGGCTCCCAACGCCATGATCGATCAAGCCCGCCAGACGGCCACGCTCGGCACCCTCGCCCAGGCACTCGGCAAGGCCGCCGTCGATACCAGCCCGCAGACCCTGGCCCGCTATGCTGTCCCAGGGATGGCACCGGCAGGCGTGGTGCTTCCGGCCGATGAAGCCCAGCTCGCCAAGGTGCTGGAAGCTGCGCGCACCAGCGGCGGTGTGGTCCAGACGGTCTGCAACGGCGCCTACGGACTTGAAAAAGCCGTACAGGACAAGGTGATCGTGCTTGACCTGCAGAAGATGAACAAGGTCCTCGAGGTCAATGACGAACTGGCCACCTGCCTTGTCGAACCGGGCGTCACCTTCCGCCAGCTCGATGCCCACATCAAGGAAAAGGGAATTAAGTTGTGGGTCGACTTTCCCGGCAATCCCGATGAAAGCGTGGCCGCCAGTTTCATCAACCGCCGCCCCGGCTACACCCCCTATTCCGATCATTTCCTGATGCAGTGCGGGCTCGAGGTCATGCTGGCTGATGGCAAGATGGTGCGCACCGGCATGGGCGCCATGCCCAAGAGCACCTGCTGGCAGCTGTTCAAGTTCGGCTATGGCCCTTGGGTCGATGGCCTGTTCACCCAGTCCGATTTCGGGGTGGTGACCAAGGTGGGCATGTGGATGATGCCGCAGCCCCCGGCGCACCAGACCTTCATGGTCTCGGTCCCCAAGGAGGACGATCTGGGCGCGTTGTTGGACGTGCTCGGGCCGCTCAAGCTCAACATGGTGGTGGCCAATGGCGTCGCGGTGGGCAATGCGCTCCACGAAGCGGCCCTGCTCGGCAAGCGCCGCGCCGATTTTGAGGGCCAGGGGCCGATGGCGGCAAGCGCGGTCAAGGCCGCTGGTGAGGTGCTCGGACTAGGCTACTGGAACCTTTACGGCTCGCTCTATGGCCTGCCCGGCAACGTCGCGATCCTGTGGGACATGGTCAAGGGCGCGTTCTCGTCGATCAGCGGCGCAAGGGTGATTACCGATGGCAAGGGCATCGATCCCAAGCTGTGGGCCTGGCGGATGGGCACTATGACCGGTGTGGTGGCCGATCCCCCGGCCAGGACAGCAGGCTGGAGCGGCGACATGGCGCTTACGGTCAACCCGGTCAGCCCTGTGGATGGCGAGGAAGCCGTCAAGCTCTATGAACTGTCGCGCGATATCTGTGCCAAAAACGGCTTCGACTTCGTTGGCGAAACCACCGCGATCTGGCGTTCGGCCAACCATCGCCAGGTGCTGCCCCATGCCGCCGGGAAGGGCGAGGATGCGGTACGGGCCAAGACCTGCGCCGAAGCCCTGATCGCCGCGCAGGCCGAGGCCGGCTTCGGCCAGATCCTGACCGACCCCGGGCTGGGGGCGGCGGTTGCCAAGACCTATGAAAAGGGTGGCCGCTCGGCCCTGCATGCGCGGGTCAAGCAGGCGCTTGATCCCAACTCGATCTTTGCCTCGGTCTGAGCCGATGCGTCGCCATGCCTGCGGAGGTAAAATGAATAAGTTCCTCGCCCTTTCGCTTTTCGCTGCACTTGCTGCCTGTTCGTCCGCACAAGGCGAATCAGTGGTGGACGGTGCGGAGAATTATGAGCGTTACTGCGCAGGTTGCCACAACCCCGGCCCGGGCCACGGTGGCACCATGCTGCTGGCCGAAAAAGGTGCTCCGGTGCCTTCGCTCATCGGTCGCAAGGACTTAGATTACGATTACCTACATTCGGTCGTTCGCCAGGGCCTGATCGAAATGCCGCCGTTCCGACCGACCGAATTGTCGGACGCGGAGATCAAGCAGATCTACGATCACATCGTGGCGCAGAAGCTTCCCCCCGCAAAGGCCGAACCCGCCAAAAACAAGGCACTTTGAGGTCAAATCAAGCTGGGCGGAAAAGGTCGACAGGGTTCGTAAGGCTGAAATTGCTAGGGTGCCAACGGAGTATGCGGATAGCTGGTTGCTTTGGTGAGCACGCACCTTGTGTTTGATAGTCGTCATTATCGATAGCTACGGTACACAAGTGATCGCTTAGTTACGCTGTTGTCTGGTTCCGCTCGCCGCACCACAAAAGCGCTTTCGGTCCAGCTTTCCTCGCTGGCCCGGTTGGCCTTGTGCTCGGCAGCGTAGCCTTCCTGGGAATTTCAGCTCGCTACAACCGCATGCGGGTATTTGCGTGGATTGTTTCACTTTCAGTCTTATCGCCCAAATCACAAAACTCGCGGTAACGGTTGAAGAACTCCTCGCCATTACGGGATATGAACTTAATTTCATTATATGACGAGCTGAATGTATGACTGAAATGGCACGCTTTAATTGGAGCGATCCCTTCAACTTTGACGATCAACTGACTGAAGAAGAACGAATGGTGCGTGATGCGGCTCATGGCTTCGCGCAAGGGGAACTTCAGCCCCGGGTCATCAATGCCTTCCGCGAAGAGCTGGATGCAGCAGAGTTGTTTCCACTCATGGGACAAGCCGGCTTGCTTGGAGCGACGATCCCACAGTCTTATGGCGGTGCTGGAGCTGGCTATGTCTCCTACGGCCTGATCGCGCGTGAGATTGAGCGCGTGGATTCGGGCTATCGGTCAATGGCATCGGTGCAAAGCTCGCTCGTCATGTATCCGATTTTTGCTTTCGGCTCGGAAGAACAGCGGTTTAAATATCTGCCTGGCCTAGCCGCAGGCTCGCTGATCGGCTGCTTCGGCCTGACAGAACCTGATGCGGGATCTGATCCTGCGGGCATGCGCACAATCGCGAAGAGGATTGATGGTGGCTATGTCCTTTCCGGCATAAAAACATGGATTTCGAATGCTCCTTTCGCCGACGTCTTTGTTGTCTGGGCAAAGAGCGAAGCACATGATGGGGCCATTTGCGGCTTCGTGCTTGAAAAGGGCCTGAAGGGGCTTTCCGCTCCCAAGATCAAGGGCAAGCTCAGCCTGCGTGCCTCGACCACCGGCATGATCTTGATGGACGAGGTTGAGGTTGACGAAGAAGCCTTGCTCCCCGGGGTCCAGGGTCTCAAGGGCCCCTTCGATTGCCTAAACCGCGCACGCTATGGGATCAGTTGGGGAGCGCTCGGCGCCGCGGAATATTGCATGCACGCAGCCCGCCAATATGGACTTGATCGGCACCAGTTTGGAAAGCCGCTTGCCGCCAACCAACTTTATCAAAAGAAGCTCGCCGATATGCAAACGGACATTGCGCTAGGGTTGCAAGCCTCATTGCGTGTCGGCCGCCTAATGGACGAAGGCAGGTTCGCGCCGGAGATGGTCTCTCTCGTCAAGCGTAACAATGTCGGAAAATCGCTTGATATTGCGCGCCATGCCCGAGACATGCACGGCGGTAATGGCATCAGCGATGAATATCAAGTCATGCGGCACATGGTGAATCTGGAAACCGTCAACACCTATGAAGGCGCGCACGATGTACACGCGCTCATCCTTGGTCGAGCACTCACTGGCATTGCCGCATTCTAGGGTAGGCCACCTTTCTTCTTCAGTGTTGCGCTGCCTGGTCGCAGCAACAGTCGTTGTGTCGAGTGAGCGGAAACGACGGAGCGTGGTGGCCGCCTCAATAGCTTCGCGGTAGTTTCAGGACATGCTCTGCGATGAATGACAATATGAGATTGGTCGAAACAGGTGCCACCTGATAAAGGCGGGCCTCTCGAAATTTCCGTTCGATGTCGTATTCCTCAGCAAAGCCATATCCGCCATATGTCTGGATGCAGGCGTTGCCCGCTTCGACTGCTACGTCCGCGGCAAGCATTTTTGCCATGTTCGCCTCGGGTCCATGTTCAAGCCCCGCTTCGTAAAGGCGCGCGGCCTCATGGACCATGAGCTCGGCAGCGCGCATATTTGCGTGGGCTCGCGCGATCGGAAAAGAGACGCCCTGGTTCATGCCAATGGGGCGATCGAACACCACCCGTTGATTGGCATAAGCAATGGATTTTCGGGTGAACCATTTCGCATCACCGACGCATTCGGCAGCAATAAGAACTCTTTCCGCATTCATGCCCGAAAGGATGCAATGAAAGCCCTTGCCTTCTTTGCCTAAGAGATTGGCGACCGGGATGCGCATCCTGTCGAAGAAAAGTTCCGTCGTGGCATGGTTCATCATGGTGCGGATAGGCCGGATCGTTAGCGAACCCGCGGTGCGAGCCTGGTTCATATCGACGATGAATATGGAAAGACCGTCGGTTTTCTTCGTCACTTGATCGCGCGGCGAAGTCCTCGCTAGCAGCAGCATGAGATCGCTGTGTTCGGCGCGACTGGTCCAGATTTTCTGGCCGCTCACCACGAAATAGTCCCCATCGCGAACTGCCGTCGTCCTTAACGCAGTGGTATCGGAGCCGCTTCCCGGCTCGGTTACGCCGAAAGCCTGCAAGCGCAGTGCGCCGCTTGCGATCGCGGGCAGATAAAGGCGCTTTTGCTCATCCGATCCATGTCTAAGGATGATGGCCATGTTATACATCTGGGCATGGCATGCCGCTCCGTTGCAACCCATCGCTTGAATCGTCTCAAGGATGGCAACTGCAGCCGAAAGGCCCAGACCTGATCCGCCATATTCCTCGGGTATAAGTACCGAAAGATAGCCAGCGCTCGTCAACGCATCGACAAAAGAAGTCGGATATTCGCGATCAGCGTCGAGCTTGCGCCAATATTCACCCGGGAACTTTTCACAAAGCCGGCGCACACCGTCGCGGATTTCGTGAAAGTGTTGAGGTTCGAAAGGACTAAGAAACTGCATCGCCCTCATCCGGAGAGATTGTGAAAAACCCTTGATCTGCAACGATGACGTCGCGCTCGAGCACCGATGCCCGAAAAGCGCCGTTATTCCAGATTTCGGTTCTGATGGTTTCACCAGGGAACACCGGTGCGGCGAAACGCAGTTGCACTGCGCGCAGGCGCTCGGTCTGGTAGCCGAGCCGCCCGCGGAGGATGGCGTGAACGATGATGCCCATCGTGCCCAGGCCGTGCAATATCGGCATCCTGTACCCGGCGCGCGCCGCGATTGCTGGATCGCTGTGCAGCGGGTTGAGATCTCCATTTAGACGATAGATCAGGGCCTGTTCGGGACCGGTCGTCAGGTCAATGACAAGAGCGGCATTGCCTTCCGCCACGGGTACCGGCGAACTTCGCGGAGCTTCGCCTTCCCCTCCGAACCCGCCGCCGCCGCGAATGAAGATCGTACGTTCAAGACAGGCAAAGCAGGTGCCGCAATCATCGCGGATATTGGTTTCGGTGAATATCAACGCGGCCTTGCCCACGCCTTTGTCGACAATGTGGGTGACGCGGGTTGTGCTTTCGACTTCGCCAGTTGCCGGAACCGGGCCAAGCAGTACCATGGATTGACCGGCATGCAGGACGGAAACCGGATCCACACCGGAATCAGGGTGCCCCAGCCAGAACCCGGGACTCGCGAGAACGAGCGCCATGCCGGGCATGGCAACCGGTCCACGAAGGGGATCCACGAATGGCAGCTGCGCGAGGTCGGTAGGATCTCGCCCCATCCCGATCGATAAGGCGTAAAATGCAGCATCGCGTGGAGTGACGGTCTGACGAACCGCAGGAATACGAAAGTTGAGCAATTTTTGCGGATCGATTGTCACTTTCAATTTCCCTGGAAGGTGGTCAAAGGGTGGCGCTGGCAACCATGATCGGACGGCCGTCGCGCGCATGGGCGACGAACTGAACACTATTACCGTTCGCGCGAAGCGCCAAATGCAGTTCCTCGCCGCAGATCGCGGCAGACACCGCTCGGCAATCGAAGCACCGAAGCGCATTGTCGCCGAAGTGCTGCTGGGCGAGTTCCAGCAGCAGTGTCGCCGTCAACGGACCGTGAACGACGAGGCCGCGATACCCCTCGATTTCGCAGGTGTAGGCCCGATCATAATGAATCCGGTGACTGTTGAAGGTCAGCGCCGAAAATCGGAACAGCAAGGCTTCCGAGGGGACCAGCGCGCGGTGCGCAACCCATCGAGATCCGTCGAAGGTCATGTCAGGCGGCCGCGGCAGCTCTGCGGGCCCCAAAGGCATGGGATCCCGATAAACGATCGCTTGGGTTTCGCGAACGAAGATTTCGCCTTTGCAGTGGATTTCCTGTGCCATCTCGACAAAAACAAGCTTGCCGGTCGCGCCTTGCTTTTCGGCGATGGAATTGATCCGCGATCTGCGCTGCACCTTCTGGCCGATGAGCAACGGCGAAAGAAATTCGATCCTGCTCGATGCCCACATCCGGCGCGACTGAGGAAGTGGTGGCATGAAGCTGCTTTCGCCGCCGCGCACCGGATGTCCATCCACGCTCAATGCGGCTGTTGGCGCGTCTGGCAGGCAAAGGCACCAATGATAGCCTTGCGGCACGCTGCCATCTGCCGGCGCAACGCGGTCGAAAGTCGCCAGCCACCGTCGTGCGGCAGCGGGTTCCAGATAGTCGTGACGCAATTCTTCACGACCAATCCAGCTTTGCCATTGTACGTACGGCTGGGTGGTCATATATCATCCCCGGTCAGGCCGCGGGCAATCACCTGAGCCTGAATTTCCGCAGCGCCCTCGAAAATGCTGAGGATGCGCGCATCGCAAAGGATGCGACTGATCTCGTATTCAAGGGCATAACCATTGCCGCCGTGGATCTGCAGCGCAGCGTCGGCGTTCGACCAGGCGGCGCGAGCGGCAAGCAACTTTGCCATGCCGGCCTCAATATCGCAGCGCTTGTCCGAATCCCTGGCTCGCGCGGCAGCATAGCAGAGTTCACGCGCCATCACAAAATCGACAAGGCTCATCGCCAGCTTGTCCGACACGCGCGGAAACCCGACGATGGCCCTGCCGAATTGCTTGCGAACCAAGGCATAGTCGAGGCCCAGTTCGATGGCCCGCCGCGCGACGCCGATAGCCCGCGCGGCGGTCTGGATGCGTGCGCCCTCGAAGGTACGCATGAGCTGCTTGAACCCTTTCCCCTCCTCGCCGCCCAGCAGGGCGTCTGCCGGCGCGGTCATGGCATCGAACTGCAGGGCATATTCGCGCATCCCGCGATAACCGGGGACCTCGATCTCGCTTCCGGTCATGCCAGGGGCTGGGAAACCGTCATCGCTCGTGCCCCGAGGCTTGGGCACCAGCAACATCGACAGCCCGGCGTAACCCCTGGCTTCAGGTAATGTTCGCACCAGCATCGTCATCAGATCTGATCGGCTGGCATGGGTAATCCAGTTTTTCGCCCCGTTGATGACCCAGTGATCGCCGTCGTGCCGTGCGCGGGTTTGAATGGAGCCAAGATCCGATCCGGTGTCGGGTTCGGTGAAGGCTGCTGACGGCAAAACCTCGCCGCTTGCGATCCTGGGCAACCACCAGGCCTTTTGCGCTTCGGTGCCGTTCAAGCCGATCAGTTCGCCGGCGATTTCCGACCGCGTGCCAAGCGAGCCCGCGCCAATCCAGCCCCGCGACAATTCCTCGGTTATGATGCACATCTTTAGCTTACCGAGGCCAAGTCCCCCATAGATTTCGGGTATGCAGACTCCGAATGTACCGAGATCGGCCATGGCCTGAATCACTGCCTCGGGGATCAGATCATTCGCCAGATGCCATCCGTGAGCCTGGGGCACGATGACAGCATTGGTGAAGCGACGGTATTGCTCGCGGATCGTGTCGGCTTCGGCATCATCGAGCGACTCGCTTGGCCATTGCCCCTGGGCCAGGGCTGCAGCCACTTCGCCTCTGGTTGCAGCATAGTCCACATCGAGTAGGTCCACGCACCGGTCGAAAAGCGTGCGGGCAGCGCTGCCAAGTCCGAGGTCGCCGGGGCGGAAGATTTCGTTCTGGCCCATCGGCAGGCCGCCACCGATCTGGCCAATGCATTCAGCGAAGGCCAGAGTGGCGATCCTGGCGTCAAAGTCATTCTTGCTGCCCCTGGCTTCGGACCATTCGAGCACCGCTTCAAGCGCAGCCACAAGCGTGGCCACCCAGGCATAACCGTGCGCGGCCCGCTGCTCCTCATCAATCCTTCCGGACACCAAGCGCGCGCCCAACGCTGCCTTGACCGAGTCGCGATAGTCTCTCGCGGCGTTCAGGGCCTGGCGCAGATCAGCCACCTTCAGGCCGCGCGCTCGAAGATTGCGGCGATGCCTTGTCCGCCGCCGATGCACATCGTCTCAAGACCGTAGCGGCCTTTCGTGCGCACAAGTTCGCGGGTAAGGTTGGCAAGAATACGACCACCGGTTGCACCGATCGGGTGGCCAAGCGATATACCCGAACCATTGACATTGAGGATTTCGTTCCGGCCGTCGTCATCCGACCAGCCCCATCCTTTCAGAACCGCCAGGACTTGCGGTGCGAAGGCTTCGTTCAGCTCAACCAGATCAATATCGCCCCAGCCAAGGCCGCTGCGGGCGAACAAGCGTTGCACTGCAGGAACGGGACCAATTCCCATACGACTGGGATCACAGCCCGCCGCGGCCGAGCTATGATAAAAGGCGATCGGTTCCACCCCCAGTTCGTCGAGTTTGTCTTCGGCCACCACAAGGCAAGCGGCAGCGGCGTCGTTCTGCTGACTGGCGTTGCCAGCGGTTACGACGCCGCCCTCAATCGCCTTCAGCGCGCCGAGCGAAGCCATCGTCGCGTCGCCGCGATAACCTTCATCGTGTGCGAAGATGGCAGGCGCGCCCTTTCTTTGCGGCACCACAACCGGCACGATTTCGTCGTCGAACATTCCATTCGCCCAGGCGGCCGCGGCCCGCTGGTGGCTGCGCACGGCATAGGCATCTGCCTGTTCCCGGCTGATGTCATAATCCCTGGCAAGATTTTCGGCCGTTTCGATCATGCCGGAGATAACACCAAAACGCTCCGTCGGCTGAGACATAAGGCGTCCGCGCGTCAACCTGTCGTGAAGGGTGATACTGCCGGAACGTTTGCCCCCGCGAAGGTCGGTTGAATAATGTTCGACGTTGGACATTGATTCGACCCCGCCGGCGACAACAACGTCGGACATCCCCGTCTGCACCATCATCGCGGCGTTGACGATCGCCTGTAGCCCCGAACCGCAGCGCCGGTCGAGCTGATAGCCGGGGACTTCAAGCGGCAGGTCGGCAGCCAGCCATGACCAGTGGCCGATGGCCGGCGCCTCGCCGTTGCCATATCCCTGACTGAACACGACATCGTCGACCCGGGCGGGATCGATCTTCGTGCGCTCGATCAGGGCCTTGAGGATGACTGCGCCAAGCTCGCCTGCAGTCATCGGCGAAAGAGAGCCGCCAAACTTGCCCACCGCAGTGCGGATCGGCATGACAATGGCTGCGCGACGAAGGGTCATTTCGGGTCTCCACTCGCCATGTTGCCCACAATACCTGCGTCGATCAGGCGGGCGATTTCGGCGGCAGGCAGCGAGAGCAGATCCGCCAGGACTTCTTCGGTATGCTGGCCATTGCACGGCGCGGGACAAGGATCCCGACGGTGCATTTGGGGAACGGTGGCGAATGTGCCCGCGGCGGGATAGTCGAAGCCGCTGGGATTTGGCACCATCCCGAAAATCGGATTGTTCGCTACCAGCGCTGGATCGTGAACCGCATCAAGCATCCTGCGATAGGGCGAAAAGACGATTCCCCCCGCATCGAAGGCAGTAGACAGATCGGCGTAATCACGCGACCGGATCGCCCGTTCAAACAAGGGATAGAGCATGTCACGCAAGGTATATCGGAGGCCGTCATCCTGTTCGAAAGAAACACCGCGCTCTTGTTCGATGGCCGCAACATCTTCGGAAAGGCCCAGCGCCCCCAGCAAATGGGCCCACTGGCGATGCGTGGCAACGACAATCATTGTCCGCACCCCGTCGCGCGTGGTGAAGTCGCGACCGAACAAACCATAAACTGCATTGCCAAGGCGCGGACGATCCCGGCCCGTATAGAGCATTTCTGCAAGTCCACCGAGGTTGGCGACCGTGCCAATCGCCACGTCTGACAACGGCAGCCGGATCTCGCATCCTTCGCCACTGGTGCTTCGCCACTGCATCGCGGCAAGCATGGCGAATGCTCCGTATGCGCCGGAAATGAGATCCCATGCGGGCAGGACATGATTGACCGGATCGGGGCCCGTTCCAGTCAGCATAGGGTATCCCACGGCATTGTTTATGGTGTAATCGAGCGCGGGCGAGCCATCGGCCCATCCCATTATCCGCAAGGTGACAAGATCCGGACACCCCTGCGCGAGGAGGGCATGGGACAGGAAACCATCCACCGGAAAATTGGTGATGAACTGGCCGGTTGCCCTCACGAGTTCCTGCACTATTTCACGCCCCTCAGGCCTGCGAAGATCAACCGCGACTGACTTTTTTGCACGATTGAGATTCTCCCAATAGAGCGAATCATTCGCCGCCGTCACAGGCCAGCGCCGGTAATCGGGGCCGCCGCCAATCTGGTCGACGCGTATCACCTGTGCGCCAAATTGCGCGCAATAAAGGCCCGCCGTGGGAGAGGCGACGAATGACGATGCCTCAATGATCGATAGGCCATCGAGAAAATTATACATGGCGTTTGATCCGGCCCGCAGGCGAATTGGCCATGCGCCAGGGCGGGGCGGAATGAACCCCCTGGCCGCCCATGGTGCAGCCTGCGGATGAAGTGCAACCCACGAAGGTCAATTCGCCGCCGCAAATTCACGCAGCATGTGCTTAGCGATCTGGAGTTGCAGGATCTGGGTCGTGCCTTCATAAATCCGATATATGCGCGCATCGCGGAAGAAACGTTCGGCATCGTATTCGGCAAGATAGCCGGCACCGCCGTGGATCTGGACGCAGGCATCCACCACGCGGCCGCACATTTCTGTCGCGAAAACCTTGAACGCCGCTGCTTTGCGCAAGATGTTCTCGCCTGCGTCGGCGCGCCGAGTGACATCGTCCATCATGCATTCGGCGGCATAGATTTCGATCTCGCTCTGGGCGAGCATCTGCTGGATCAACTGGAAGTTGGCAATCGGCTCGCCGAATGCCTTGCGCTCGGTCGCGTATCGGATGGCGCTATCCAGCGCCCGGCGGGCATAAGCGGTCGCTGCGGCGCCCACCGACATCCTGCCGTTGTCGAGGCTCATCATCGCGAATGCGAAGCCCTTGCCAAGTTCGCCGCCGAGCAGAGCCTCGCTGCCAACGTGGACATCTTCCAGCCCGATATCGGCGATATGGCTACCCGACTGGCCCATCTTCCTGTCCGACTTGCAGATCGTCACGCCGGGTATGTCAAGCGGGACGATGAATGCCGATATATGGGCGTTTTTGGGCAGATTTTCCATGGCCGTCCGCGCCATGATCAGTCCAACCTTCGCAAAGGGCGAGTTGGTAATATATCGCTTGGTGCCATTGAGAAGCCAGCCGTCGCCGGTCGGCACCGCAGTCGTCTGCAGACCCGCCGCATCTGATCCCGAACCCGGTTCGGTCAGGCCGAAAGCGGCGATTTCACCCGCGGCAATGCGCGGCAGCCATGCAGCCTTCTGCGCTTCTGTTCCACCATTCTTGAGGGCTGAGGCGAACATGCCGACATTGATCGAGATGATCGAGCGGAATGCCGGCATCGCATAACTTAGCGTGTGCATGGTGCGGATATACTGGCTGATGTTCATGCCGGCGCCGCCATGCTCTTCCGGTATGGTCAATCCAAACAGACCCATGTCGCGCATCGCTTCGAGGACGTTTTCGGGGATGAGGTCGGTTTCAATAATTTTGCGCTCGACAGGAATGAGCCGGTCGCGCACGAAGCGTTCAAGCTGTATCAAGAATTGTTCGAAGACTTCTGCATCCATGCCGGCGTTGCTCATCGGTTACCTGTCAGATTGGATCATAAGGAAAGACATGCGCCGAGACTTCATCGGCGCGCGCGAAGCTGCTGCGAAACGAAGGTACAAGCTCGTGGGCAATTGCCTCCGGCGTCCAGCCTTCGACCTTGGTCATCGACCGGATCGGCCGGGGCTTGCAAAACAGGGCGATTTCATTCTTGCGAACCGCGAAAATCTGGTTGGTCACGTCCTTGGATAGGTCGGATGCCAGATAGGCAACCAACGGCGCGATCTTGTCTGCCGACATGGATTGCAACCGTTGGACACGTTCGTGTTCGGCAGGCGTTGTCGCGGGAATTGACGAGGTCATGCGGCTCCACGCAAAAGGCGCGATGCAGTTCGAGCGGACGCCAACTCGCGCCATGTCGAGCGCGATAGACTGCGAAAGCGCGACGACGGCCAACTTTGCCGCCGAATAGTTCGCCTGCCCGATGTTGCCGATCAGACCGCTCGTCGAAGTGAAATGAACGAAACTGCCCGCCTTCTGTTCACGAAAATAGGGCGTGGCGGCCTTGGAAACGTTGAAGACACCAGTAAGATTGACCGCGATGACGCTGGTCCAGTCCGCGTGACTCATCTTGTGCCAGATGCTGTCTCGCAAGATGCCTGCATTGTTCACGACCGCATCGATTCGGCCAAATTTCCGTACCGCATCCTCGATAATGCTCTGCGCCTCCGCCGGATCTGCAACATTACCGAAGTTGGCCGCCGCTTTGCCCCCGGCACCGATGATGTCGTTAGCGGTGTTCTGAGCGAATGCGGTATCGCCGCCGTTGCCCGCCTGCGCCACGCCAGGATCGTTGACGATAATTGCCGCCCCCTGCGCGGCGCAATACAACGCCAGTTGGCGACCTATTCCGCGCCCGGCACCAGTGATCGCGACAACTGATCCATCCAGGCACCGATCCATATCCCGTTCCTCAAATGCAATTAGCCCGACAGGCAGGACTGGCTCAATGCCAGGCTCTGGCAACAAGCTCACCCAGTTCCTCTGCCACTCCGCCAGATGTGCTCGCCAAGGTACAATAGTTGGCAAAGCTTGCCTGGACTGCTGCTTCGGACGACTCGGCACGGGTCAACTGGTCCAGGTCCAGCCCAGCGAGCATTTGGGACTGGACCAGACGTTCACCATGCAACTCTGCCGTCTTCAGCGCCGCATAGGCTGCGGCGTTAATTTCCGACTCAGGCGTACATTGGCACCACTGCTTCATCCAGCGCCGCACCGAACGGACCGGTTGCACGAAGCGTTCATTCGCAGTTGCTGCCGAGTGCTGCGCGGCCTCGATGTCCGAAACAGCGAGAATGGTGCAACGCGCCCCTGCCAACCAAAGGCAAAGCAACACCGTGTTGACGTCACACCCATGCTGATCCTGCAAGGCAAGGCAGGAAGCTGCCACGCCCGGCTTGGCATAAATGTGTAAGGAATAGTCCCATAACGCCGCCGCGTGCTGCTCCACCTGAATTGAAGCTTCATCACCCACTGGCGGCACGGCCGGGCCTTGGTCCGACCGTGCCGAAGTACCCAATCGCGGACCTTGGTGAAAATGCTGACCAGACATGCAACGAGGCCAACCGCCTAGAACGTGCGGGCGCCGAAATGGATTTCCATCATCGGACGCATGACATCCCACCGTTCCAGCTGCGACCAGTGGCCCGAACGGTCGAGAACGTACAGTTCGGCATGCTTGAGATGCTGGATCAGGTATAGGCTGGTGTCGAGCGGCACCACCCGGTCCTGACGGCCATGGAAGATCAGCACTTCGTGCGGCATTTTGCCCAGCAGTTCGGGCGGCATGTTGAGCGTCTCAATGCCGTTCTTCATCGAATCGATCATCTTGACCGCGGTCTTCATGATTCCCGGATCGGTGGCGATCTTGTAACGGTTCTCGACGATTTCCTCCATGCCTTCGAACTTCTCGGCATCGTAGGCGAAGCTGTGCATCACCTGGCGATAGCGGGCATATCGTGGGTCGGAATAGAACGAGAGCAGGCGGATCAGTTCCGGGGTGCGCGGGCCGGGGGCTCCGATCGAACCCATCAGCACCACCTTGTCGATTGTGTCGGGCTCCTCGCTCATCATTTGCAGGGTCAGCGCGCCGCCCATCGAATTGCCTACAACGTGGGCCTTCTTCACACCGAGCGCCTCAAGCAGGCCAAAGCACTGGTCGACCCGGGTGCCGATCCAGCCCATCACGCTGTCAGGCCACGGATCGGGAATCACCGACTGGCCGAAACCGATCAGGTCGGGCGCGATCACGAAGAAGTTTTCGGCGAGGTCCGGCATCAGGTGATACCAGTTGGATGCGGCATGTGCGCCCGGACCCGCACCGTGAAGCAGCAGAATTGCCGGCTTGGACGGATCGCCCGCCAAGAGGGTGTGCGAGGTCAAGCCGCGGCCCGTGATCTTTTCTTCCCTGATAACCCCTTCAGCAGCCATGACATTCTCCCATGTGATCCTGACGATATATTCGCGCGACTCCTTGCCGGAGTTCACAGTCAATTTTGCCGGAGCCTAAGATATCGTTTGACATTGTGCAATGAGTTTTCCCAAGTGTTGCGCATTGGGAGCAGGACACATGACAGGCGAGACATTCGACGATCGACTGGTCGCGCAATTGGCGCAGGAACTCGACCATGCCGAGCAGACCCGCGAACGGATCCGGCCGTTCTCCGTGCGCTATCCAGGCATGCAGATCGAGGATGCCTACCGCATCAACCAGGCCTGGGTCGATCTCAAGCGAGAGCGCGGCCGGGCCGTCTTTGGTCACAAGATCGGCCTGACCTCGCGCGCGATGCAGCAGGCAGCCGGAATCACCGAACCCGATTACGGCACCTTGCTGGATGACATGGTGTTCGAACAGGGCAGCGACGTGCCGACCGCCCGGTTCATCACGCCCAAGGTCGAGGTCGAACTGGCCTTTGTGCTCGGGCGCCGCCTGGAAGGAGCACAGACGACGATTTTCGACGTCCTGAGCGCCACCGACTATGTGGCTCCGGCAATCGAGATCATAGACACCCGGGTGCATCCCAAGGATGCCGAAACCGGAGTGGCGCGCAAGGTCCTGGATACGATCAGCGACAATGCCGCCAATGCCGGAATCATCGTCGGCGGTCTGCCGGCGAAACCCGACGGGCTCGATCTGCGCCGCATCGGCGCCCTGCTCAGCCGCAACGGGGTGATCGAGGAAACCGGCCTTGCGGCAGGGGTGCTTAACCACCCCGCCAACGGCGTCGCCTGGCTGGTACGGCGGCTCGCGCCTTGGGGGCAAGGGCTCGAAGCCGGAGAAGTCGTGCTTGGCGGATCGTTCACGCGCCCGGTCGAAGCGGCGCCGGGCGATGTCTTCAACGCCGATTTTGGCGAGTTTGGTTCAATCGGGTTCCGGTTCGTTTAAGGGGCGAAAATGCAGACACCGGTCAACCGCTTCAAGGCGGCCTTGCGCGAAGGTCCGGTCCAGCTTGGCTTCTGGTTGGCCCTGGCCCATCCAGACATTGCCGAAATCTGCGCGGGCCATGGCTATGACTGGCTGCTGATCGATGGCGAACATGGCCCGCAAACCCTGCCCGGCATCGTCGCGCAGCTGCGTGCGGTCGAGGCGACGCCGCCGTGTTCGGCGATCGTCCGGATTGCCGGCCACGATCCGGTAGCGATCAAGCAGGTTCTCGATCTTGGAGCGCAGACTCTGATGGTTCCGATGGTCGAGACCGCCGAACAGGCCCAGGCCATCGTAACTGCGTCCCGCTATCCGCCTGCAGGCGAACGCGGCCTCGGCGGCGCCCGTGCCGCGCGCTGGGGTGGCTATCCTGCCTATGTCGCAGAAGCCAATGCGCAGGTTTGCATCATCGCCCAGATCGAGACCGCGACCGCCGTCGACAACATTGAGGCGATCGCCGCAGTGGACGGAATCGACGCGCTGTTCCTTGGACCTGCGGACCTGGCCGCGACCGAAGGTTTGCTGGGCGCAATCAATTTCGATGCCCTGTTCAAGCTGACCGGCGAAGCACTGGCGCGGATCGTCTCAACCGGCAAACCGGCCGGGATCCTTTCGCGCGACGAACGCCTCGTCCAGCAGTTCCTCGATGGCGGTGCCCGCTTCATCGCCAACGGGATCGACAGCTTCACGATGGCCAAGGGCGCGGGCGACGGACTCCGGGTCTGGCGTGAGCGTATCGCGGCACAGGGCGGCAACTGAGGCTATGGCAAAACCGGCTTGGCAGACGCCTCGTTCCAGTGACCCGGTCAAACCGCTTGATGGCGTCCGGGTGCTTGAATTAGCCCGCATCCTGGCTGGCCCATGGTGCGGACAGCTGCTGGCGGACCTTGGCGCCGAAGTGATCAAGATCGAACGGCCCCGCGTAGGAGACGATACGCGGCATTGGGGGCCGCCGTTCGTGACAGCAGAAGATGGCACCAATTTGGGAGCGGCTTATTTCCATTCGACCAATCGCGGCAAGCGGTCTTTCGCAATCGACATCGCCAGCGCGGAGGGCCAGGCCATCATTCGCGATCTGGCAAGCGGCGCAGATATCGTGATCGAGAACTACAAGGTCGGCGGGCTGTCGAAGTACGGGCTTGACCATGCCGCGCTTTCCGCACTGAATCCGCGCCTGATCACCTGCTCGATCACAGGGTTCGGACAAACCGGGCCATACGCCCACCGCGCAGGCTACGATTTCATCGCCCAGGCCATGGGCGGCATGATGTCGATGACCGGCGAACCCGATGGCGAACCGCAGAAGGCGGGCATCGCCGTGGCCGATCTGTTCACGGGCATGTACAGCACGGTGGCGATCCTCGCTTCGCTCAACCGCCGGGACCGCACCGGCAGCGGCGCCCACATCGACATGGCACTGCTCGACACCCAGGTGACTGTCATGGCCAATCAGGCGATGAACTGGATGACATCGGGTAATGTGCCGCGCCGGTTCGGCAACGGTCACGCCAATCTGGCACCCTATCAAGCCTTCCCCACGCTTGACGGGCCCTTGGTGATTGCGGCCGGCAACGACGGCCAGTTCGCCAGCTTGTGCCGCGTTTTGCGGTGTTCACTGCATGAAGACCCACGCTTCGCCACAAATCCTGCCCGTCTCTCGAACCGGGCGGAACTGGTCACAACGGTCGAGGGGCGCACGGCCCAGTGGAACCGACAAGCGCTGTTCGACGCGCTTGAAGAGGTTGGCGTGCCAGCCGGACCAATCAACGAACTCGACGAAGTGTTCGCCGATCCACAGGTCATCGCCAGGGGCCTCGCCGCAATGGCCGGAGGGCGCAAAGGCGTCGCCAGCCCGATCGTGATCGACGGGGTGCGAATGGTTTCGGATCTGGCCGCGCCGGGAAGTCCCGAGTCGGTCGGAGACGAATAGGCGGCGCAGTCAGTTCGCAGCCTGAACCGGTATAGGTCCCCCGAACAATCGCCAGCCTTCGCTGAACAGTACAAGCACGATGGTCACGCTCGCCACCCCGAAGAACGAACAGGCCAGAGGCAGCGGGGAACCATTGTAGGCCTGCCCGATCAGTGCGCCCAGCCCCGCGCCAAGCACCAAACGGAAGAACGTCTGAACAGAGGCCGCGGCCCCGGCCACCTTGCCGAATGGCTGCAGGGAAATCGCAGTGAAATTGATGAAGACCGTGATCAGCAAGCACATGTTCGCGGATGTCAGAAGCACGAACTGAAGCAGGGTTTCGCCCGGTCGGGATGCCACATAGATCTGGCCGATCGACACAAGGAAATGGCACAGGATGGCGGCATGGCCGATCCCTCGGATGCCGAAACGGTGTACGATAGCGGAATTGGCAATGCTGGCCAGCATCATCGAGCCCGCCATCAAGCCAAAGATTACCGAATAGGCCCCACCGGCCCCGAAATGTTCGCCGATCAATTGCTGCGAGCTGTTGATGAAGCCGAAGTGAGCGCCGAAAATCAGGGCCATGCCAATGACGTAACCGATCGACCGGCGATTTGTCAGAACGAGGCGGATGTTGCCGAACAATTCACTCGCACCATGAGACTGCCGCCGGGAAAGCGGCAGCGTTTCTTCCATGCGGAAGAAATACCAAGCTGACACTCCCATCGACAGCACCCCGATGACGATGAAGACGGCACGCCAGCCGAGCGCTGTAAAGATCACATAACCCAAACTTGGGGCGAGGGTCGGGACTGCCATAAACAGCATCGCGACAAAGGCCTGCAGCTTGGCCATGTCTTCGCCCTGATAGCGGTCGCGAACGATCGCCAGAGGAAGGACGGTCAGGGCGGAAGAGGCACAGCCAAGCAGCGCGCGGGCCGCCAGCAGGACCGAAAAGTCAGCCACGAAAGCACAAAGCAGATTGATCAGGGCGAACAGAACCATGCAAACCAGCAGGACCGGCCTCCTCCCAAGCCGGTCGGAGATCGTCCCCGGGACGAGCGAAAACAGGCCCGAGCAGATCAGGAAGGTGCCGATGACCCATTGCCGCTGGTTTGAACCGCTTGCTCCCAGATCGGTTGCCATGGCACCCAAAGCCGGAAGCAACGTTGTAAACCCAAGTGACTGCAATGCCTGGATCATCGCCATCATGGCGATGAACTCCCGTTTGCCGATTGGCTCTTTATCGGACAGCGACAACGTTCATACCTTCCGGATGGTCGGGCCTGGCAGCGCCCCCGCCATGAAGCCGGTCCACCAATATGGAGGCCCGTCCACTTCTGATGTAAAGCCGCAGGAGCTATCCTTGCCAGCCGATCGCACGACTCGCTGCTATGGCCGCCGAAAGGATCTTTTCGATCTTCGTCTTCGAATAAAAATGCTTGTCCTGAACTCGCGAGAGAACGCTCATCGTCGCAACAAGCCTGTTCGCGGAATCAAACACAGGTACACTCAAGGCAGAGAGACCAGGCACAACCGTACCCTGTGTGGTCGCGTATCCCAGCTCGCGCGCTTGGACTATCTGCCTTTCCAGTTCGTCGTCGGAAACCACCAGCCCGCTGGCGCGCTCTTGCTCGATGACGGGCTGGGTCAAAGTTCGTGAACAATGGGTCAAATACAGGATGCCAGTCGACGAAGCCTGCAATGGCAAAACAGAGCCGACGTGCAAACTGGTAAACAGGGGCAGACCGCCATCGATCCAGCGAATCACCGATGGCCCGTAATTACCCCAGACCGCCAGCAACCCTGTCGTTTGCAGTTCTTCCAGCACGCTCGCCAGATTATCGCCAGCGATCCGTACCGGCTCCACCCGCGCCAGCGCGGCCATGCCAATACGAACTGAAAACTCACCTAGTGCATAGCGGCCATTCTGGACATTCTGCTCGACCACGCCTGTATTGACAAAAGCCAGCAGGTAACGGTGTGCCTGGCTGCGTGACAGACCCGATTTCTCGGCAACTTCACGCAGATGTGCGCCATCCCTTGGGCAATCCATCAAGGCCCTGAGGACGCGAACACCAATTTCCACGGACTGGATAGCCTTGCGCGGCGAATCATTCGCGCTCAAATCTTCGGGAGGCAAGCGCTCGTTAGCCTGATGTTCGATTTCATCACCTTTAGCTGTAAGCTGGCTAGCCTTGCGTGCGTTCATCGGTATTCCCCTTCACCAGCCACTCCCCGGCCCCAAAGCCCCTTGCATTATGGGAAAGGGGTTGCATATTGTCCAACGAATAGTGTAAGGTGCAAACGCGTGCAAGGGGATGATCTGAGTCAATTGCGACAAAGAGGCCGAGCGTCAACCCAACCAGGCGCTTAAAAACCAGTGAGAGGAAAGGAAGTCGGGTAATGGCTGCAATCGCGTTTCCCAGATCGTCCGAAGAGCATTTCGAAGAGTTGCGAAAGGCGCCCGTTCTCGCCCTGCCGACAGCTCTCTTGTTTGTCGTTTCCATGGCAGGGATCGCAACGACCTGGTACCTGGCGCTGAACGCTATGCTTCCGCTTTGGGTCGGTGCGATCTCAAACGGCCTCGTCACCTATCTGCTTTTCAGCGTGATCCACGACGCCTCGCACAAGTCGCTGTCGAGCGTTGGCTGGATCAACGAATCGATCGGCGCGATCGGCTTGTTCTTCCTCTTTCCCTATGCCCCGATGGTCCTGCTCCGCTGGGTCCACAACAAGCACCACACGCATACCAATGGACCCAAAGACCCCGACCGGTTCGAGCATGAATCGCCCTGGTGGCAGGTTCCATTCCGCTGGACCTTCTTCGATGGTGCCTACATCTGGTATTTCGTCAAATATGGTCAGAACGTGCGCAAGAAACATGGCACCGAACTGCTTGTCTTCTATTCGCTCCTCGCGCTGCTGTTCGTTGCGGCAATTTACTTCGGCTTCGGCTGGGAACTGTTCATGCTGTGGTTCGTGCCGTCACGGATCACGCTGTTCATCATCGCCATCGTCTTCGTCATCCTGCCACATCATCCCGCGATCATCGCGCAAGACGAAGACCCTTACATGGCGACAACCATGCGGTTCGGCTGGGAATGGTTGCTCAACCCGCTGCTGGTTTATCAGAATTACCACCTGATCCACCACCTCTGGCCTGAAATCCCGTTCTACCGGATGCACAAGGCCTATTACCTCAAGTACGATGAAATCAACGCCAACCGCATCCCGCGCCAGAAAGCCTTCGCCCTGAAGCCCGAGAACTATGACGACCACTTTGCGGTTCGCCGGGAACTCGACCAGGCGCAAGGCAAGGCAAGGCCTGCCTAACGAAATAACGGCCGGACCGTTCGGTATGGTCCGGCCGTACCTCCAGACCGGGAAACGCACTGATGGCCAAGCAACTTCACCTTGGCGCGTTCATGCGCCCGGTCAGCATCCACACCGGAGCCTGGCGGTATCCAGGTGCCTTACCCGACGCGAACTTCAGCCTGGCAGCGATCCAGCGCTTCATCCGCAGCCTTGAAGCTGCCAAGTTCGATTATTTCTTCATGGCTGATCACCTCGGCGTGCTCAACCTGCCACGCCAGGCGCTGATGCGCAGCCACACTGTGACCTCGTTCGAGCCATTCACGTTGCTTTCCGCACTGGCCGGGGTGACTGAGCGAATCGGCCTCGTCGCAACGGCCTCGACCACTTACGACGAGCCGTTCCATGTCGCGCGCCGCTTTGCCTCTCTCGATCACATCAGCGGCGGGCGGACCGGCTGGAACGTGGTGACCACTTCGAATCCGGACAGCAGCCGCAACTTCGGCCTGGAGACCCAGCCAGATCACGCCGCGCGCTATCACCGCGCCCGCGAGTTTCATGACGTTGTGACCGGGCTGTGGGACAGTTTCGCCGACGATGCCTTCGTTATGGACGCAGCAAAGGGCATCTATTTCGACCCCGCCCGGATGCGTGCGCTGAACCACAAGGGCGAGCATTTCTCGGTCACCGGGCCGCTTAACATCGCCCGTCCGGTTCAAGGCTGGCCGGTCATCTTCCAGGCCGGTGCCTCGGACCCGGGCCGCCAGCTCGCTGCCGAAACCGCCGAAGCCGTATTTGCTGCGGAATCGACGCTGGAAGGCAGCAAAGCCTATTACGACGACGTCAAAGGGCGGGCGGCGACGGTAGGACGCAATCCCGATCACATCAAGATCATGCCGGCCGTATTCCTGGTTGTTGGAGACACCGTCGAGGAAGCCCACGCGAAGCGCGCGAAACTGGACAGCCTGGTCCACTACGACAGCGGCATCCATTCACTGTCCGGCATGCTGGGTCACGACGTATCGGGCTTCGATCCCGATGGCCCCCTGCCCGACATCCCCGAATCCAACGCCAGCAAAAGTTCGCGGCGGTTCATGATCGAATTGGCCAGAGCTGAGAGCCTGACGATCCGCCAGCTCGCCGCGAAGGCCGGCAGCTATGGCGGTTTGGCTTTTGTCGGCACCGCCAAGACCATCGCCGACGAGATGCAGCATTGGCTTGAGCAAGGCGCTTGCGACGGTTTTACCACCATGTTCCCTTACCTGCCGGAAGGCCTGGAAGACTTTGCCGGCAAGGTTGTGCCCGAACTGCAGGCGCGCGGCCTGTTCCGCACCGAATACGAAGGCGAAACGCTGCGCGACCATCTAGGCCTGCCGCGCCCGGACAACCGCTTCTTCGCCTGATGCGGTGAGCCGGTTTGTCATCATCGGCGCCGGGGCAATCGGCAGTTTCCTGAGCACGCGGTTGCACAACGCCGGGCATGAAGTTCTGCTGATCGCCCGAGGAGCGCGGCTCGAGGCCTTGCGAAACACGGGCGTGCTGCTGTCCGAAGGCGGGGCCGAGCGGCAAGTGCGTGTGCCGGTGTCCGCAGCATGCGATCCCGCAACGCCGCCGGATCATGCCATCCTGGCAACCAAGACGTTTCAGATCGAATCGGCGCTTGCCCTGCTCGAACCACTGCGCGGAAGCCGCTTCACGCTGCTGACGGTGCAGAATGGGGTCGAAGCACCCGGCATCGCCCAGGCCGCCCTGCCCCGCGCTGTCGTGCTTGGCGCACGCATGCACGGCTTCTTCGAGCTGGAAGACGGGATCGTGCGCCACACCGGCGTCCCCGCCACGCTGCTGGCCGGCCCGGTCGCCGATCGCGCAACCGACCCGGCTGCCGGACAGGCCTCGGCAATCCTTGCGGGCGACCTTATTGCCGCTGGGGTCCCCACCACTCTGACAGGCGACATGCGCCCAGCGTTGTGGGACAAGTTCCTGATGGCCGCGACGATCGGCGCGGTGGCCCCGGCGTTCGGCCTGAAGGTCGGTCAGGTGCTGGGCCATCCCCAGGCCAGCGCGCTTTTGCGCGAGGCCATGGCCGAGGTCGAACGGATCGCAGCGGCGTTGGGCATCGAATTGCCGCCCGATTGCATATACGAGAAGCTGGACTTCATCGGCCGCTTTCCACCCGACGTCACCAGTTCGCTGCAGCGCGATCTCGAAGCGGGCAGACCGTCGGAATTCGTCCACCTCAGTGGGGCCATACCCCGCTTCGCGCGACAGGCCGACCTGCCCTGCCCGGCCACAGACGAAATCCTCGCGCGGCTGCGCGCCCGCGGGCTTCAACCTGATTGATCAGACGATATCCCGCTCCATCGCGCGCCTGGCAAACCATGCACCCGCCATGATCACAGCATGCGCGGCCAAGGTCGTCAAGCCGACCCACAAGGCTTCGCCGCTCCAAACGACGCTATAGATGTCCCAGGCGGAGCCGACGAGTTCGGTCAGCACGATCACCGGAACCAGCGCCCAGTAGCGCAACGGATCGCGCGCGCCCCACAACGCCACGAGGCCGATTGCTGCCAGTTGGATGCCAACGATCAACCAGGCATCAAGCAGCAGGCCGAAAGACGGCGTCCCCTGCCCCAGCGCAATACCGGGGTAGATCAGCCGCAGGGCCCCCGCATAGACCGGCGGCCAGAGCAGCACGAGATTGCAGAGATACCAGATCCCCACGGCGATCAGGTAAGTGCGCAGAACCTTCATGGCGGCCTCCTCAGGCGATCGCGAAGATATCCGATGTGGCGCAGGCGATGCGCGCATCCTTGTGCGGCGCATAGTCCGGATCGTTCATGAAGGCGTCGATCGCCTCCATCGAAGGAAACCGGATCACCACGACATAGTCAGGTGCGGCTCCCTCGCCCTCATAACGGACGAACTCGTGCGAACGGCAGACCATTTCCCCGCCGTGGCGTCCGACCAGCGCCGGAACTGCGGCCATATAGCCTGCCACCCAGGTTTCGTCGTGCGATTTGATCGATCCGATGAAATAGGCAGCCATCACTCCGTTTCCTTTGGTCAGCGCCGGGACCGCCAGCTTTCCCGCTAGAGCCCCAGCAAGGTGTTGCGAACAGCTTGCGCAAATCCCGCAGTTGTCCCGTTTCCGCCAAGATCGGGGGTCCTCGCGATATCGGGCGCAATGAGCGCCGTTTCGAGTGCGCGCATCACCAGCGCGGCGGGCTCGGTTTCGCCGAGATGCTCCAGCATCATTGCACCCGACCAAATCTGGCCGATCGGATTGGCGATGCCCTGCCCGGCGATGTCCGGGGCAGACCCGTGGACCGGCTCGAACATCGAAGGGAACCGCCGTTCGGGGTTGAGGTTAGCAGAAGGAGCCACAGCGATGGTGCCAGTGATTCCCGGCCCCAGATCGGAAAGGATATCACCAAAAAGATTCGAACCAACCACCACATTGAACCGTTCGGGCGACATCACAAAGCGTGCGGCGAGAATATCGACATGATACTGATCGGCGGCAACATCGGGGTATTCGGCGCCGATCGCGGCAAAGCGCTCGTCCCAGAACGGCATCGAATGATAGAGTCCATTGGACTTCGTCGCGCTGGTCACATGCCTGCGCCCGCTCCGCCGAGCGAAGTCGAAGGCATAGCGCAAGATGCGGTCGGTGCCCCGGCGGGTGAAGATCGCCTGCTGGACGACGATTTCGTTCTCGCCAGTTCCGGTCCGACCGCCGATCTGGGAATATTCGCCTTCCGAGTTTTCGCGCACCACCCAGAAATCGATGTCGCCGCGAGCCTTGTCGCGCAGGGGCGAAGCGATGCCCGGCAGCAGCCGCACCGGACGCAGATTGACGTACTGCTCGAACTCGCGCCGGATCGGCAACAGCAGCCCCCACAGCGAGATATGATCGGGTACCCCGGGAAAGCCGACCGCGCCGAGGAACACCGCATCATGATCGCGCAACCGGTCTAGCCCATCATCGGGCATCATCTTGCCGGTTTTGAGGTAGGTCTGGCAGCTCCAGTCGAAGTGCCGGAATTCGAGCACGAAACCGCACTTGGCCGCTGCCGCCGTCAGCACCGCGATTGCGGCAGGCACCACTTCGCGGCCAATTCCATCTCCCGGAATGCTGGCGATGGAATAACGCCTCATGGTCAATCTTTCCCTACAGATAGCTGTTCAAAGTCTTGAGCACCCGATAAGCGCTGAGAAAGGCTGGCGCAGGAACCTGCAGTTGCTCCGCTGCCGCCGCGAGCGGCCCCAGGACCTCGTCAACTTCCATCCGCCGGCCCGCCACGAGATCGTCATGCATCGAGGTGCGGACGGGACGGTTTTCCGGCTTGAATCTGGTGCCCATCGCCATGACACCGTACACTGCCTCTTCAAAGCTTTCACGGTCAATCTCGACCAATCTGGATACAGGCGCGAAATAGTTCTGCGGTTCGTAGCCAAGTGCCTTGTAGATCGCCAGCAGATCCTTGACGACGTGGACATAGTGTTCGGCGCCTTCGCGAACCGCCACACCATCCACAAAATCGAGCTTTGGAAGCGCGCCCAGCGTACTGGCGCTCCACGACGATGCTCCACCGACCTGAACCACTTTTTCCCAATGGACATGGACGATATCGGGAGTTGAGCGCGAACCCATGCCCGCAGCGTCGAGCGCTACGGCCATGATCCGCGTGCGCTCGCTCTCCCCGCCTTCCAGCTCGCCGAAATAGGCGGTGACGGGAACCGCCATGTGATTGAGCGCCTTGCCCGGTTCGAGCAGGGTCGCCCCGTCCATGATCGAGCCGCCGATCACCTTGTCCTTGCCAAACGCGGCCTGGAGTTTGCCTTCCTTGCCCACGCCGTTCTGCAAAGTCAGCGCGCAAGCGGTGCGATCGACCAACACCTGCGCATCGGCCAGCGCCTGATCGGTACCCTTGGCCTTGGTCAGCAGGATGTAATAGTCGATGTCGCCTTCAACCTCCTCGGGCGTTTCGACCGCGAAGAGGTTTTCGCGCTGGACGAATTGCGCCCGCACACCCGAAATACTCAGGCCATCCCGGCGGATCGCCTCGACATGGGGCTTGCGCGCAATCAGCGTGACCTTGTGGCCGCCGCGCGCCAGGAATCCGCCGATGACCGAGCCTAGCCCGCCGGCACCGTGGAAACAGAAATGCAATTGCTTGGACATGCTTTGGGATTCCCGTTGGTTCGGCTCAGGCAATGCCCAGTTCGACCAGCTTGGCCCTGATCTGCTCTTTCTTTTCCGGCGTCACATCAGCCACCGGCGGCAGGATCGGGCCAGCCTTGAGGCCAATCGCTTCGTACCAGGCCTTCACATTGGCAAGTGCGCTGGCATAGGTCGCGGTGCGGGCGATATCCCACAGGAAGTTGTCGTGATAGAATTCGCGGACTTCGCTGAGCTGATCGGAAGCGGCCCGCGCTTCCTCCCATTTTCCTTCATGCGCCAGGCGGATGTATTCCTTGGCGAAATGGCGCTTCTTGCCGTACAGCATGTAAGACAATTCACCCCAGCAAACGGTGCCGCCAAGACGCAGATCGTCGAGGAAGAAGTATTCGAATGGCTCCATCGTGTTGAAGCCTTCGGGCATTAGCTGGCGGATTTTGATTGTCTCGGCACGGCTCATGGCACCTTGTTTGACGCCGATCACGGTATCGATATCGGCCAGGCGGCGCATCAGGTCCCAGCTCAGCACGGTTCCCGAAACCGGGGTCCGGTAGAGGCAGACGGCCAGATCGGTGTTGTCGGTCAGGAACTTGAACCAGGCATAGATTTCGTCGTCGCGCTTGAGCTGCACAACCGGGTTGATCACCTCAGCCCCGTTATACCCGAGCTTCTCGACGAACTGCATCTTCTCGATCGCGGTATAGACGCTGGGATCGAGCACGATGGTCCACAGATCGAGCCGCCCGGCATTCGCCTCGGCGACGATCTCGTGATAGCGAAACCAGTCTGACGCTGAGACGTTCCAACATTCGGAGATGAACCCGCCGACGGCCAAGCCATCTACGCCCATTTCGACATATTTATCGATGTTGTAGCGGATACCGTCCACATCGAACTTGTAATCGGCGGTCATCGGGGTAATCGGACACTGATAGAAGCCCCTGACGGTCTTCGTAGCCCAAGCCTTGGCGTCCTTACGATCATATTCCATTGATGTGCACCTCATCTCGATTTGGTTCAGAATTTCAGCTTGCATCTGCCGTTCATGAAGGCGCCAGCGCCGCCTGGGCCGCAGCCAGTCGGGCAATCGGCACCCGGAAAGGCGATGCGCTGACATAGTCCAACCCGATCTCCTCACAGAAAGCGATCGTGGCCGGATCGCCGCCGTGCTCGCCGCAGATCCCCAGTTTAAGGTCGGGCCGAGTTTCGCGCCCTTTGCGCGATGCCATTTCGATCAGCTTGCCGACCCCTTCGATATCGAGAGTGACGAACGGGTCCTTGGCGATAATGCCTTTTTCCACATAAGCACCCAGGAAACGCGCCGCATCGTCGCGGCTGATGCCCAGCGTAGTCTGGGTCAGATCATTGGTTCCGAACGAGAAGAATTCCCCGCTTGCAGCGATTTCGTCGGCAACCAGGGCTGCCCGCGGCAGCTCGATCATGGTGCCAACGCTAAAGGCGATCCGCTCGCCTTTTTCGGCGAACACGACTTCAGCTACCCTGTACAGGGTATCCTTCAGTGATTCGAGTTCACGCGGCAATCCGACCAGCGGGATCATGATTTCGGGACAGACCGCCATGCCCGCCTCGCCCGCGACTTCGAGCGCAGCCTCGAAAATCGCGCGAGCCTGGATTTCGTATATTTCGGGATAGACCACGCCAAGTCGGCAGCCTCGATGCCCCAGCATGGGGTTGGTTTCCGCCAATTCGATTGCGCGATTCCGAACCTGCTCCACGTCAATACCCATCGCCCGCGAAAGCTCGGTGAACTCGCTATCCGTATGCGGCAGAAACTCGTGCAGCGGCGGATCGAGGAGGCGGATGGTGACTGGCAAGCCTTCCATGATCTCGAAGATTCGTCGGAAGTCGGCGCGCTGTTCGGGCAAAAGCTGGTCGAGCGCGGAGCGTCGTTCCTTTTCGCTGTCGGCCAGGATCATCTGCCGCATAGCGAGGATCCGACTTTCATCGAAGAACATGTGCTCGGTTCGGCAAAGCCCGACCCCTTCGGCCCCGAACCGGCGGGCCATTTCGCAATCGAGCGGGGTTTCCGCGTTGGTCCGAACCTTCAGGCGGCGATGCTTGTCAGCCCATGCCATCACCGTTGCGAAATCGCCCGAAAGTTTGGGCTGGATTGTCGGTAGTTCGCCCAGGAACACTTCGCCGGTCGAACCGTCGATCGTAATGAATGCGCCCTCTTCGAGCCGCTGGCCGCCGATCTCGGCGACCCGCGCGACCGGGTCGATCTTGAGACTGGCGGTGCCCGCCACGCATGGCCGGCCCATACCCCGCGCGACCACGGCCGCGTGGCTGGTCATGCCGCCGCGCGCCGTCAGAATGCCGGTTGCGACGTGCATGCCATGGATGTCGTCAGGCGACGTCTCATGCCTGACGAGGATGACCTTCTCTCCAAATTCGGCCCACCGTTCCGCTGTTTCCGCATCGAATACCACACCCCCCGAGGCTGCCCCGGGCGAGGCAGGCAAACCCTTTCCGAGCAGCACCCGCGGCGCATTCGGATCGAGCGAGGGGTGAAGCAACTGGTCGAGCGAGGCCGGGTCGAGGCGGAGCAGCGCGGTCACTTCGTCGACCAGGCTCTCTTCGACCATGTCGACGGCAATCTTGAGCGCGGCCATGGCAGTGCGCTTGCCCGAACGGGTCTGAAGGAGGTAGAGCCTGCCGCGTTCGACTGTGAATTCGATGTCCTGCATGTCGCGATAGTGGCGCTCCAGCAGTTCGAACACCTCAGCAAGTTGAGCATAGGCCTTCGGCATCGCTTCCTGCATTGAGGGAAGCCGCGCACCTGCGGCTTCGCGGGCAGCCCTGGTCAGATACTGGGGCGTGCGGATGCCGGCGACAACATCCTCACCCTGGGCGTTGGCCAGCCATTCGCCGTAGTAGGCCTTCTCGCCGGTTGCAGGGTTGCGGGTAAAGGCGACACCGGTAGCGCTGGTCTCGCCAAGATTTCCGAACACCATGGCCTGGACGTTAACCGCCGTGCCCCAATCTCCGGGGATATCGTTCAGGCGCCGGTAGACCTTGGCTCGCGGTGAGTCCCATGAGAGGAACACCGCCTCGATTGCCGTCCAGAGTTGTTCATGTACATCCTGAGGAAAGGCCGCGCCGTGATGGGCAAGCACGAGATCCTTGAAGGTCGCGATCAGGCCGCGCAGATCGTCCACTCGAAGATCGATATCCTCATCGACGCCGCGATCTTCCTTGATGCGGTCAAGGGCTGCCTCGAATACGCCATGCTCGATTTCGAGCACGACACTGGAATACATCTGGATGAAGCGGCGATAACTGTCGAGCGCGAACCGCTCATCCCCGGAGGACTGGCCCAGGCCGGTGACGGTCGCATCATTGATGCCAAGGTTGAGGATCGTGTCCATCATCCCCGGCATGGATACCCGCGCTCCCGAACGCACCGAGACCAGCAGGGGATCGCGAGGATTGCCGAACGTCTTGCCCGTCGCCCGTTCGACCAGCCCCAAAGCAGCCGAAACCTCATCGCGGATGCGATCAAGTGAAGCTCTGCCGTGGTCAAGATAAGCGAGGCATTCGCCGGCGGAGATCGTGAATCCAGGCGGGACGGGCAGCCCGATCCGCGCCATCTCGGCGAGGTTGGCCCCCTTCCCGCCCAGGACGCGCTTGTCGAGGTCAATCTGACCTGCGACCAGAACGCCGGAACCGAAGGGAAACACACTCGACATTGTTAAATTCCTGAGGTTCAGGTGCAGGTCCAAGGCGGCGCAATTCGATTGGTGCGCCGCCCCAGAAGCGATCTACATTTTGAGAATGGCCTTGATCGCCTTGCCGGTCTTTTCGGTATCCTCGACGGCCTGGTTGATCTGGTCGAGATCATAGAAGGTGCAGAGCTTCTCGAACGGGAACAGCCCGGCCTTCTGCATCGCAATCAGTTGCGGGATGAAGACCTGCGGGGTGCTCGATCCTTCGACTACGCCACGCAACTTGCGGCCAAACAGCATGTTGTTCATGTCTAGCGAAAATTCGGTGCCCAGCTGCGCCCCGCCGACCACTGCGGTTTCACCCATGTTGTGCGTGCTGTCCACCGCCGAGCGCAGCACCGCTGGAATGGCGGTAGTATCCATGGCATAGTCGGCGCCGCCACCGGTCATCGCGACGATCGCTTCCTGAGCGTTGACCGTGTTGGCGTCGATCACATCGGTGGCGCCCAGTTCACGCGCCAGTTCCAAGCGGCCTGCGTTGCGGTCAACCGCGATGATCTTGAGGCAGCCCGAGGCCTTGGCGGCCATCACTGCGCTGAGGCCCACCGACCCGGCCCCGAAGATCGCGATCGAGGAGCCAGGTTCGGGACAAAGCGCATTGAGGATGCTGCCCGCCCCGGTCTGGATGCCGCAGCCCAGTGGGCCCAAAAGTTCGATCTGTGCGTCGTCGGCAACCTTGACGCAGTTGTTTTCCGACGCGATCGAATAGGTCGCGAACGAGGATTGCCCGAAGAAGCAGGCGTTGACCTCTTGGCCGTGGCGGGTAATCGGCGTCGAACCATCCAGGCGGCGGCCCATGAAATTGAGCGGGAACAGGCTCGGACAGTAGGCCTGATGCCCCTTGAGGCACGATGGACAGGTGCCGCAATAGCTGAAGGAGAGCACGACCTTGTCGCCTGGCTTGACAGTGGTCACGCCGCGTCCGACCTTTTCGACAACGCCCGAACCTTCATGGCCCAGCACCGCCGGCAGCGGCGTCGGGTAATATTGATCGCGAACCGTCAGGTCGGTATGACACATGCCAGCTGCAGCAACCTTGACCAGCACTTCGCCGTCGCGCGGATCCTCGATTGAGACGTTATCCAGAACGAATTCACCACCCTGACGCTCAATAATTGCCGCGTATGCGTCCATTATTTCTCTCCCGTTTCCTGATTTCTATTTGATCGAATTTGCTTATGCGAAGAAATAGAGATTCTTGTCCTGCACGACGCGCGCGTCGATATTCAGCTTCCTGCTGAATACCTTGAAGCCGCTGTCTGTTTTCCGCAGCTTGTCTTCGCGTCCCAGCGTGTGCACGTAAACTTCGCTCTGTCGGCGATTGCGGTGCACCAGAACATTGGAGAACACCTCGAATTCAAACGGTGCAATTTCGAATGCTTCGACATTGGTAACGAAATAGCGGATTCGTGATGGCGGATCTTCCATCCATACCTGGCCCGTCAGCAACCGGTCGACCCGCTGCTGCAGCTCGGCATAGTCATCGTTGTAGATTGCGGCATCCCCCGGGGTTGGATCCGGGCGGCGGTCACGTGCAAACCGCTGTTCGTAAACTGGCATCCAGTAATGGATATCTTCGGCGATTACAGTATCGAACCATTGGCGATATTGCTGGTTTTGCAACATCCGCACCTCGGCGGAATAGTGACTGACGATGGCATGATGCAGTTCCATGCCTACGGGCTTGCGTGTTTCGGTCATCTTGCGGTCCAGATTGCTGTCGGGATCAGTCTTGCGGCTCGGCTTGCTTCGCCGACAGACGTTCAGGCCAGAAATTACGGTTGGTCCACATTGCATCCCAGGTATCGTCATTGGCCCGGATGGCGGCCCAATCTGGCGCATCGAGAATTTCTTGCCAGAAACGATAAAAGCCTCGATACGAGGTTTCGCCGATGAAGCTGACCCCGACAATTCCTGGATAGACGGGGTGCGGCCCTTCGCGGTCCTTGCCCATGCTCGAATTCATCCGCCCCTTTCGGGTGATGATACCGTTGTTGTTGTAGGTGGCCGACGACATGTTTTCGCCATCGTCGCTTTCGAGCGTTCCCGCCGTACCAAATGAACGGATCGCTTCGCGCTGGATCGACCGCTTAGTTTCGGTGTCGGCATTCTTCGGCACCATGGTATAGGTCCAGACCTCGATTTCATGCGGCCCGCGCGGATGCCAGATCTTGAAGGTGTTGGTTCCGTAGAGGAACGAACAGTTGGGGAAGATCGACGTATTCCAGTGACCGACATAGAGCCGTTCGCGCTCCGGCCCGAATTTTTCGCGAATTCCGCCCCGCGTCTGCTCGAGATATTTGACGTACCCGTCGCGCTTGACGTGGATCGCAGTCGCCGCATTATCGATCAGGCCAAACCCGTGGCCATGCCGCATGGTGAATTGCAGACCAAGGTCGTCAAACGGCATGTCGGCGCGATTGCCCGACAGGCCAGCCAGCTCGCCCCCGATCATCTGGAGAGCGGCGGCATGCGTCCAGCCCACGTGATACCCATCGCCGACGAAGTTCTCGGTCGGGACTTTCCAATTGCAGGCGAGGGTGCTTTTCAACGGCGGCCCGACCAGTTCCAGACCACCGTCCGGACCGTCCCAGATCGTATCGAGGTACCAGCAGAAGTCCCCCAGATAGTCCTCAAGCGATGGCGCTTCGGGATCATGGCAGCCGAAGATGAAGCCCTTGTAAGTTTCGACCCGGATCGGCGCGAGCCCTAGCTTGGATTTGTCGAGATCGCTGTGATAGCACCGCTCTTCCATCGGAACATCGACGAGCGAACCATCCTGACCGAAAACCCAACCATGATAATTGCACACGAACGCCTTGGCGCTGCCGCTGTCAGCATGACAGATCTGGTTGCCGCGGTGCGTGCAGGAATTGATGAACGCCTTCAGCGAACCGTCCGGCTGCCGCGACAAGATGACACGGTCTTCTGCCATGTACGTCGTAATGAAGTCGCCCGGTTTGGGAACTAGCGAATCATGCCCGAGCATGAGCCAGCATCGCGAGAATATTCGCTCCAGCTCCAGCTGATAGACATCTTGATCCCAGAACACCCGGCGAGACTGGCTCGCACCGGCGTTATCGACGAGTGCCGACGATCCATTCATCGCATCGCTCCCATGCTTTTTGTTACGAGTGCCGCATAGTCGATTCGTGCTATACATGCAACGCGATGCACCATATGCAAAACCTACCGTTGGCGCAAGGACGATTCTCAAGGGGCGTTTGTGGGGAGAATGTTAGGTTGCAAGATGCCGATAGCAACACGTCCAGCATCCTTGGTCTTGGGTCCAGGCTCTGGCAATCACCAGCCCTATTGCTGTGTCTGGCCTCGTTCTTTTGGGCCCTGAATCCGATCGTCGGGCGGGCGGCCAAGGACTTGCTCTCACCTGTGACTCTGGCGTTCTGGCGGTGGGTGGTGGCGCTGGTCTTCGTGCTCCCTTTCGCTTGGCGGCACCTCCGCGACGACCTGCCCGCCATTGTTGGCGGCTGGCGGTTCCTTGGGCTCCTCGGGGCTGTAGGGGTGGGGCTGTTTTCTTTTCTCGTCTATCAAAGCCTGCAGTTCACCACCGCGACCAACAATCTTCTGTTGCAATCGACCATGCCGGTGATGACCCTGCTCATGCCAGTTGTGCTGTTTCGGGAGAGGGTGCGCCCGATCCTCCTCGTTTGCGCACTCCTTTCGATCACCGGAATCGCGTGGATCATGACCAAGGGGCATCCCGACTATCTGCGCTGGGATGCGCTGAACCGAGGCGATCTGCTCGCCATCATTGCGGTTTTTCTCTATTCCGCCTATGCCACCTTCCTGCGCCGCGCACCGGCGATGCACCACCTCAGTTTGCTGGCTGTCCTGTTCGGGGTCGGGATCGCGGCTTTGAGTGTGCCCTATGCCTGGCACCTCTGGTGGGCTGGCCTGACCGTGGCTTCACCTGCTGCGCTCGCATCGCTGCTCTATATCGGGATATTTCCTTCGCTGCTGTCCTACGCGCTGTTCAATCGCGCGGTCGCCTTGGTCGGCTCGGGCCGCGCGGGGGTCTACATGAACCTGCCATCGGTGCTCGGGGTCCTGATGGCCGTACCTCTGCTTGGAGAACGGTTCGCAAAATACCACCTAATCGGTTCGCTGTTGGTGGTTGCATCAATCCTCTTATCGCGTCGGGTCAAGACATAAGGTCAATGAGGCCCTGGCTGCTGCGGCGTATAGCAGAGCAGTCGCGGAATTTATGGTTCGCTCAAAGTCCTTGGCGAGGCGTCGGTTTCGATTGCTCCATGCGAAGTTCCGCTCGACGACCCATCGCCTTGGATGGACGACGAAGCCGGTCTGATCGGCGAATTTCCGGACGATTTCGACGGTCATGGCGGTAGCGTTGCGGACGCGATCGCTGTTGTAGGCGCTGTCGGCGAAGATATGTTCAACGCAAGGGTGGCGCTGGCGCGATTGCTTGAGCAGCGGCACAGCGCCATCGCGATCCTGCACCTCAGCGCTATGGACCAGCAAGGCGAGTGTCCGGCCAGGGCTTGCGGCCAGACAGCGCGCCCATTCGCCTCGTCCAGCGCGTGGCTGGAATTAGGCCGAGATTTGATGAACCGGACGATCTCCTTGGGACTAAAACTGAAGGCGTTGGCACGTCGCTTCCAAGCCGCGCCTTCATGGCGGCGTCGGCGGCGTTGAAGTCATTACAGAGAAGTACACGCGCGAACCGCGCGATGAGCGGACGCGTCGCGGAGCAGGCGCGTCTATTACCCTGGCGTATCCGGCGAGCTGATCGAGGAGCTTCACCACGCCCGCGGCTCCCGTCTCAGCGGGATCGCTCGACGCTTCGCCGGTGACGACTACTGCTACCGAGCGGGCTGCCGGTTTGGCGGACACCGAGATAGGTTCAACCAGGCTACGCCAGCTTCCCGTTCGAAATCTATGGGGCTGAGATAGCCAAGGGTCGAGTGCCGCCGGGTCCCCGCCTTGCGCCTGCTCAGGCGATTGGCGACGGGGCCATGAAGACCGCGCGCGATCGGGGCGAGAGCGCGCGAATGGTAGGAACGATTGGGGAGGCGTCGCGCCAGCTCGTCGCAGATCTGATCAAGACGGGGGATCGATGGACAATGAAATCGGCTGCGTGCCTCCGGCGCCGGAGGCACGCGATAAGAACCGCCGCCGCTAATTGCATCGAGAGGACCGCAATTGGCTATGCTGATATCAAAGCATATTTCAGAGCCCGATCCGAAAGTTGTTGAGCAATACCAGCATGTTGTGATTCACGCCTCTTTGCGACAAGAAGGAGTGGATGGTGGCATGGACTGGTATTGCCCGGCGTGAGCATAGTCGGGAAGGTTTGCGATATCCATCGGATATGACGGACACGGAGTGGGTGCTGGCAGCACCTTTCGTTCCACCGGCGAGGCGAGGTGGCCGACGCCGGACTACCGACATGCGCGAGGTTCTGAACGCGATGCTGTACATCGCGGCAAGCGGGTGGGCGTGGCGGCTTCTGCCGAAGTGCTTTCCTCCGGTATCGACGGTGCGGCGCTATTTCTATGCCTGGCGCGATGCCGGTCTGTTCGACGCGATCAACACGGTGCTGGTCATGAACCTGCGGGAAATCGAAGGGCGTGAAGCTTCGCCCAGCGCCGGAGTGATCGACAGCCAATCGGTCAAGACCACCGAAAGTGGCGGAATCTCGGGCTATGACGCGGGCAAAAAGGTGAAAGGCCGGAAGCGACATATCCTGACGGACACCTGCGGCTTCCTCATCTTCATCCTCGTACATGCCGCCGATATTCAGGACCGAGATGGGGCCGTCGATGTGCTGGCAGCCATTCGCAAACGGTTTCCCTGGCTGCGACACATCTTTGCCGATGGCGGTTACGCAGGCGATAAGCTACGATCCGCCTTGGTTGGCATGGGCAAATGGACGATCGAAATCATCAAGCGATCGGACAAGGCGAAAGGCTTTCAGGTGCTGCCCCGCAGATGGGTGGTCGAACGGACTTTTGCCTGGCTCGGGCGCTGTCGTCGGCTCGCAAAAGACTGGGAGCGATCCATAGCCTCGTCCACCGCTTGGGCCCTCGTCGCCTCAATCCGCATGCTCACGCGCAGAACCGCAAGGCTTTGTCAGAATTGAGAAACTTCCGAATCCGGCTCTTAATCCCGACGCTCACCGTGGTACCGCTGCCTTGGATGTCAAATCCTCACAGTGCAAGGTTCGCGCGGCAATTAGTCTGTCGCGAGTTCGATTGTCGCTGTCTACCCGCCCCATACCAGCAGGTAAACGCCTTGACCTGACGCACTCAACTGGCCCGGTCGGACATCAGTGATATGCGCGCGAACAACTAAATTACCTACCCGCTTATTATCGACCGCACGAGCGATCTTTGAGAGAAGCTTGTCATGGTCGAGGATAGTCAGCGATAACGGGTATGGCGAAAAGAATGCGACCATGTCCGAGCTGGGTGCGCGTCATGTCGCTGAGCTGCTGGCGCTGCGGATCAGGCGGCCGATCGCCGACAAAGGTCTGCCCCCCGCCGTCACGCGCCGGGCCGATTTACCCAGATTAGACCCAAAAAGGGAACCGTTCCGTTTCCTTATCGTTTGAGCCGTTGATCTTGGTCAATGTCTAACAAAACCAACGGATGATTTCGATGAAGATTGCGATATTTGCCGCGCTGCTTACCCTGGCGCCAGTTCCGGTGTTGGCTCAGGCTGTTTCGCCGGCGACTTCGGGAACGATGACCAGCGCCGACATCGGCGTCTCGCCGATCGCAAGCCAGAGTGGACCCAACTACGTGCTCGCCGCGGCCGACGCCAATCTTTACCAGATCAAGGCGTCGCAGCTCGCCGCGACGCGCGCGCAGCGTGATGACGTCAAGGCCTATGCGAAGCGCGTTCTGGCAGAGACGCAAAGTAGCCACAAAGCGCTGCTGGCGGCGTTGAAGAACGATCAGCGCACGATCAAGGCGCCGTCCTCGACCCTTTCCGCCGACCGCGCTGCCCTCCTCAAGCTGCTCCAGAAGGCGCCGAAGAGCGCTTTCGACAACCTCTATCTCACCCAGTCGGCGCAGGTTCAGCAGGATACCTGGGCGGTGCATAAGGGTTACGCACAGGACGGAACCGACCCGGCGCTGCAGCAGGTCGCCGGTACCGCGGTCCCGGTGCTGGAGAACGAGCTCGCCACCGGCAAGTCGCTGACCCCCACCGGGCTTGCAGGATAGGTGATACCCGCCGGGCCAGGTCGACGCAGCCCCCCAGACCTGGTCCGGCACCTGTTTACTGCCATTGATGCTGCGGTTGTAGCCGGCGGCATTGCTCGCCTGATCCGGCCAGCAGAGATGCTCCATCACTGTCAGCAGCCGTAACGGCCGATACGTTTGCTGCCCCAGTAAGCATTCGCCAGGTTGGGCCTGAGATCTTCGAAAAGCGCTTGCGCGAGAGCACGTCCCTCTTCGGTGAGCGAGGAGAGCTTCTGCCGACGATTGCGCTCCCCGACACGCCCGCAAGGTCACCATCGCTGATGGTGTGGCTGCGCGGCGACATTTACGATGGCCGGTTCAGCGGCAACTATGATGGCCGGTAGGATCGGTTGTCTGGCCTGATCGCAGGGAGGGGCGGAGCCCCGACCGGAGAGCAGGCCAGACAACCGATGGCGATCTTTTCTCCCCTGGGCGGGAGTGCGGATCGGGCTGCGGCGAGCGGTGGTATCGGAACACTCATCGAACATTGAAGCGATGGGTTGCGATGCCGGGCCACCACCTTTCCGATCAGCAGGTATTTCTTTTCATGGTTGAACGTCGCCATCACACCCAGTCCGTTGCGGCCGCCAAGGCCGGTATTAGCGAGCGTAGCGCACGCCGGATCGAGAACGATCCGCGCTTGCCTTCCCAGAAGAAGCAGGGACGCCATTGGCGCACCCGCGCCGATCCTCTTGAGCCTTTCTGGCCCCGTATCGAGGAGTTGCTCAAGATCGACGGCATTCTCGCCGTCACCATCTTCGAGACGCTACAGGACGAGTTTGGCGAAGAGGCCGTTCCCGACAGGATCAGGCGCACGCTCGAACGTCGGATTGCCCGCTGGCGGGCGCTGCATGGCGAGGAGAAGGAGATATTCTTCCCGCAGCGCCACGAGAGCGGGCGGCAGGGCCTATCGGATTTCACGGTCTGCGACGACCTGAAGGTCACCATCACCGGCGAGCCTTTCGCCCACCGGCTCTATCATTTCCGCCTGGCCTGCAGTGGCTGGGAGCATGCCGCTGTCGTACTGGGGGGCGAGAGCTTTGCCGCCCTGTCCGAGCATCTGCAGGATGCGCTGTGGAAGCTGGGCGGCGTCCCGGTCGAGCACCGCAGCGATTCCCTGTCCGCTGCCTACAAGAACCTCGACGCCGATGCGCAGCGGGATTTCACCCGCAGCTACGACGACCTTTGCCGTCATTACGGCATGATCGCGACCCGCAACAACCGCGGCGAGGCCCACGAGAACGGCTCGATCGAAGGCCCTCATGGCCATCTCAAGCGACGCCTCGACCAAGCCCTGCGTCGCCGGGGCAGCCGGGACTTCGACAGCCTCGGCGCCTGGCGCGATTTTGTAGAAGCCGAAGTCGCCAAGCAGAACCGCCGCAAGGCCAGGCTCGTCGACGAGGAACGCCGCCTGCTGGGACGCCTGCCAGCACACCGCACCACAGACTTTGCCATGATCGCGGTTGATGTCAGCCGTAACGGCACCGTTCCTATCGACAGGGTCATCTATTCGGTCCCCTCCCGCCTGGTCGGTCGTCGGCTGCACGCCCATCTCTTCGATGACCGCATCGATCTATTCCTCGGCCCCGACAAGGTGATGACCACCCCACGGGTCCGTATGCCGCATCCCCAAAGAGGCCACCAGATCGATTTTCGCCACATGATCGCCAACCTGAGGCGCAAGCCCGGGGCATTGCGGAACCTGGTATACCGCGACGCCCTGTTCCCCGCCCACGCCTACAGGCGGGCATGGCAAGCCTTCGACGACCAGCTTGATGCCCACCAAGCCTGCCGTGACACCGTCGCCCTGCTCGATATCGCGGCAAGAGGAGATTGTGTCGACGCGCTGGCTCTGCGCATCGACGCGGCACTCGATGCTGGTCGTCTCCCCGATGTCACCGCGCTCAGGCAGGAGTTTCTTCCGACCCTTCGAGCCAGGCACGAGGTGACGATCCCACCACCGGATCCGCGCGGATATAACAGCCTGCTTACCAGCATGGAGTTGCGCTGATGACCCGGACCAAGGATCAAGCCGCAGCCGTGCTGCCCACCATGCTCAAGGCCCTGCGCCTGCCCAGCATCAACCGCAACTGGAAGCGGCTTACCGATACCGCCGATCGGGATGGATGGCCTGCTGTTCAACTGCTCGCCTCGCTTCTCGAGATCGAGATGGCCGAACGCACCACGCGGCGTATCCAGCGGCATCGGGACCAGTCCGGCCTGTCAGCAGGCAAGACCTTCGCCACCTTCGATTTCGACGCTGCCCCTGGTGTGCGCAAACCCCATCTGCTCTCGCTCGCAACAGGCGATGGTTGGATCGACAATGGGGGCAACCTGTTGTTCTTCGGACAGTCGGGCACCGGCAAGACGCACGCCATCTCGGCGATCAGCCATACGCTTATCGATACTGGGCGCCGGGTCCTGTTCTGCTCCACCACCGATATGGTCCAGAAACTTCAGGCTGCGCGCCGCGATCTCAGTCTGCCCTCCATGCTCGACAAACTCGACAAGTACGACCTCATCGTGCTCGACGATCTGTCCTATGTCCGCAAGGATCAGGTCGAGACCAGCGCCCTGTTCGAGCTCATCGCCCATCGCTACGAGCGCCATTCGATCGCGATCACCGCCAACCAGCCATTTTCCGCTTGGGACAACGTTTTTCCAGATCCCGCCATGAGTGTCGCCGCCATCGACCGCCTCGTTCACCACTCAACCATCATCGAGATGAACGGCGAGAGCTACCGAAAACGCTCCGCCATCAGTCGCATCGAACCAGCCAATAATCACCCAACCGGCCCGGCATCGGACCGGCCATCGTAATTGTCGCCAACCTCGCGTCCAGGGAGCATTCCGCATAAGGCATTGCGACACCAGGTAATTGTCGCCACCGTCAATTACTCCCGCAATGCCACAGCTGCCTTCACCACCGGCGCCAGCGACAATTACCAACATCCGGTTGCCCAAGGCCCGTTGCCACTACAAGGCTCGCGTGATACCCAAATCCCACCACTCGGTGCGGCCGCTTACCGGCCATCATAATTGACGCCAACCGGCCTCCGTAAATGTCGCCCTACAGTGTGGCGGATCAGCAGGCCGCGGGTCCAAAGACCCGATTTGGTCTCATCATATTCGTCGGCGTCGAGATCGGCGAGTTCGCAATAGGCCCAGTCATGAAGCCGTGCGCCTTTGGTGCCTTCGCCCGCGGAGAGGCGCTGCCATGCATCGGGAGCAGGAGTATGGGCGATCTCCTTGTGAGCGTGGCGAGAAGACCGCGGCTCAGGCGGCGTTGGCGATCTGCTGCTGATCTGGCCGCCAGTTACATGGGATGAGTTCATCCCAGCGGGCAGCGGGCCAGTTGCCTGCGATCCTGGCGATGACATCCGCGATATAGGCTTGCGGATCGAGGCCATTGAGCTTGGCGGTCTCGATGACGGAGTAGATGGCGGCAGCGCGATCACCGCCTGCCTTTGAACCGGCGAATAACCAGTTTTTACGGTTATGGAAATGTATGCATAACCGTAAGAATGCCCTTTTCGCCGGCTCCGATGAGGGCGGCGACAACTGGGCGGTGATCGCTACGCTCATCGAATGCTGTAAGCTCAACGCCATCAATCCGCCTGGGGTTACGCCAGTCGATAGCCTCCAACATGCAGGCCATCTGCGAAGGGGAGATGGCAATCACCCCGTCCACGGCCGAAGGCCAGATGTACTTCCCGCGCTCGAGACGCTTGGCATAAAGCGACATGCCGACACCATCATGCCAGATGATCTTGCAGAGGTCGCCGCGGCGTCCCCTGAAAATGTAGAGATCCCCGGCGAAGGGATCACATCCGAAGCTCTGCTGCACCTGCAGGGCCAGGCTGCGCATGCCGCGCCGCATGTCCGTGTGCCCCGTTGCAATCCATATCCGAACGCCGGAGGGGACTGGGATCACGGCTTGACCGACCGCAGTACTGCCGACACCAGCCCCGGCGAGGCGCCAGCAGTTATCCGCACGATCGCCCGCTCGAACTCCACAGTGATCGCCGATCCGGTCACTGGCATCGGATCGGGCTGCACCTGCACTTCTGCAAAGCCTTGGGCTGCCTGCCCCATCTGCCGCCGCCATCTGTAGATCTGGTTCGGCCGCAGATCGGCACGGCGGGCAATCTCCGCCACGTTAGCACCGGGCGCCGAAACCGCCGCGACGAGTGTGCGCTTCTGCTGGTCGGTCCATACACGTCGCCGCTCCGGCCCCGAAATTACCGTGATCTGACTCATCGCACCGTCCTTAGTATCGGTGCAAACACCGGCGCTTGCACCGGTACCATCTCGAAATATCAGCCGATCACCGCAAGGCGGCCCTCACCGGAGCGATACGACCGGGCGATCATCGACATCGGGATTGACCGCCGCCATGTGCATGGTCGAACCGATATCAATGGCTGCCGCGCCAGGCGACAGCATGGGTAGAGCGTCAATGCCGCCCGATTTTGATTTGTTCACTCCATTCCTCCATCACAACTGGAGGGTATGGGCGATGCAAACCGTCATCTTCCTAACCGGGGTCGCCGAGGACGGCGCCACCACTCTCAAGTACGCAAATGCCCACGGGCCACGTTTTTTAACGGGGTATCACACCACCAATAAGCTAACGGCCGCGACCCTCCGCCTGCCATCATACCACGGCCCGTTTCTACCGCGAACAGGCGGGCCAAACCCGCGATCGTTTTTTAGTATATCGCGCTCCTCGGTCACCCGGGCCAACTCGCGCTTCAACTGACGGATCTCGGCATCCTTGCCGGCATCGCCAGACACCACCTTCGCCAGTTGCCGCTTCCATGCGTACAGCGAATGCTGGCTGACGCCGAGCCGCTCGGAAACCTCCGCTACCGGATACCCGCGCTCGGTGATCTGGGCCACCGCATCACGCTTGAACTCATCGCTGAAATTGGGCTTCCCCATCGTCGTCTCCTGTCCTCAAAATTAGGATAGAAGGCGTCCAGAAATCTAGGGGCTACTCACCGTGTATTGACGAGCGACACCGCAGGAGGACTTGCCCTGCTTGAGAAAGCCGGTCTCATTGATGACCAGGACCGCGTCAGCTGTGGCAAGGTTTTCCACGACATAGTCACGCACGATGTCACGCAGCGCATCCGCGTCCCAGCGTCCGCGACCCAGAATGGCCCGCTGTCGCCAGGGCTCAGGATCTCCGGCCGCCTCTGCACGCATCCATCCTGTTTTGCGCCGTTTCTCACCCAACAAACCATCCAGGAAAAGATTGGCCGATGCCGCAACGC